>CAJQSS010000021.1 GCA_905616385.1 uncultured Candidatus Nitrosopumilus sp.
TCCAAGTTGCAATGACTGGACAATTTTTTGATTTTTCTATGGCTGATCAAAATAGAATTTATCCAGACACAATCAGTATGTTTTACAATTGGGGTGCTGTTCCAGGTTGTATAACAGGACAATTTAGTGGAGTGGACATGGGTGGAACTATTCAAAACTGTCCAGCATTTCCTGAACTTACATTATTAACATCTACATTCATGCATGGTGGTCTACTTCATCTTGGTGGTAATTTGTTGTTCTTGTGGATATTTGGTGACAACATTGAATTAAAATTTGGAAAACTAAAATTTTTAGGAATTTATCTTGCATGGGGAGTTATTGCTGGATTGGTTCATATTTTTGGTGATGTTTCAAGTGCATCACCTGCTGTTGGTGCATCTGGTGCAATCTCAGGTGTATTAGGAGCTTATTTGATAATTTTTCCAAAAACAAGAATTCAGACCTTTTTGATGTTAGGATTTTTCTGGAGAATGATGCATATACAGGCACGATGGTTCTTACCATTTTGGTTGGTTTTTCAAAATTTACTTCCATTCTTTGTTGGTGGATTTGGTGTAGCTGGAGGCGGTGTAGCATATCTTGCTCATATTGGTGGGTTTGCAATAGGTATAGCAACTGGATATCTGTATAAAAAAATGCATAAATCTGATTTTACATATGGAACAAGATATGGTTACAGATCAGATTACAGATAACAAAATTGAAAGAATAAATCCTTCAATGAATTAAAAAACTTCATGCCGTTGATTACAGTATCAATGTATCCTGGTAGAACACAGGAACAAAAAGAGGAATATGCAAAAGCAATTACAAAATCAGCCGTAGAAATTCTAAAAACAAAAGAAAGTCACGTTATTGTTGTTTTTGAAGACAATCCTAAAGAAAATTGGTTTTTAGCAGGAAACCAACTTTAATTTTCTTCTTCTAACTTTATCTTTTTATTATCATCAACATATTCAATTTTATGAAAGTTGCAGTAGTACAATTTAAAGCATCAGTCAACAAAGATGAAAATCTTAAAAAAATAATTTCATATATTTTAAAAGCATCTTCTAAAAATGCAACACTTTGTGCATTTCCTGAATTTATGATGTTTTACACAAATTCTTCTCAAACTTCTAAAGAATTAGCAAGTTTATCTGAAAAAATTAATGGAAATTTTATTTCAACTATTTCAAAAGCAGCAAAAGAAAATCATATTCAAGTTGTTGGTTCATTTTATGAAAAAAGTAAAAAGATTAATCGTGTTTATGATACTTCATTTGTAATTAATCATTTAGGTAAAGTAATCTCTACTTATCGAAAAATTCATCTTTATGATGCATTAGGATTCAAAGAATCTGATAAAATGATTCCAGGTTCAAAAATTGCAAAGCCTGTAGCCACATCAATTGGGAAAATTGGTATGATGATTTGTTATGACTTGCGATTTCCAGAAATGTCACGAGCCCTTGCTCTTGCAGGTTCTGAAGTTTTAATTGCACCTTCTGCTTGGGTTAAAGGTCCTATGAAAGAAGAACATTGGATTACAATTAACAAGACACGAGCAATTGAAAATGGATGTTATGTTATTGCACCTGCTCAAGTTGGAAATATTTACTGTGGAAGAAGTTTGGTTGTTGATCCATATGGAAAAGTTTTACTTGATATGAAAAAGAAACAAGGAATTAGTTTTGTTAATATTGATTTAAAGAAAGTAAAAGAAATACGTAAAGTTTTACCATTACTAAAAAATAGAAGAGCAGACACTTATTCTACTTTGAAGGTTTAGTTATTCTACTTTTACAATTAAAATTTGCACATTGATGAGTCCATTTCTGATTTCTTGAATAACGAAAAATTATGATTGGCCATTTACAAACATCACATGGTTTTTTTGTTGCTCGCATTCTTGCTTTTTGTAATAATGGTGAAGATGCCTTACATCCATCATAAAAATTAGAACAACCCATGAAACGTTTTCGAGTGGTTCTTGATCTAATGACCATCAATTCACCTACTTTACATTCTGGACATTGAACTAGTCCTTTTTTTGGAGAATTTGTTCCAAGAATAAGATATTTTCTTTCTTTTGAGGACCATGAAAGAAATCCATTACTATCCAAATATTGAATGATTTCCTTTTTGAAAATCTCTGTTTTTGACTTTGTAATTTTTATTATATGTCTGGCAATAATTTTTTTAATTTGAACTGTTTTGAGCTTACTTTTTCTTCTTGGCATTTTATAGTGATCAATTTACTAAAACGATTTTTATAGGGAATTGGGTCAGAGAGTTTTGTGGAAAAGGTTTGTGTTCTTGGCGCTGGTAGCACAAAATATGGAAAATTAGCTGATAGTATTGGCGATATTACAACTCAGGCATCAGTTGCAGCCATAGATAATGCAGGAATTGATCCAAAAGAGATCAAAGCAGCCTACATTTCTAATGTATTTGGTGTGGCTGACAAGCAGGTGCACCTTGGTCCTGTTTTAATGAGTAATCTAGGAATTTCAGATAAACCATCATTATCAATAGAATCTGCTTGTGGAAGTGGCTCTGTTGCTTTTAGAGAGGCATTTGCAAATGTAGCCGCAGGATTTTATGATTGTCTAATTGTTTCTGGTGTTGAAAAAGTAACCCATACTGGAACTGATTGGACAACAACTTACTTTGCATATTGTTCAGATTTCTTTTATGAAGGACAAGCAGGCGCATCATTTCCAGGACTCTTTGCATCTATGGCAAGGGCTTACTTGACAGAATTTGATGCAACTGAAGAAGACTTTGCAAAAGTTGCAGTAAAGAATCACCAAAATGGTTTGTTAAATCCTAAAGCTCACTTACAAAAAAATATTACAATTGATGATGTAATGAACTCTGCAGTTGTTGCAAGTCCACTAAAACTTTATGATTGCTGTCCTTTCTCTGATGGTGCAAGTTCTGTAGTTCTTTGCTCTGAAAAATTTGCAAAAGCACATGGTGGTGATTATGTTGAAGTAATTGGTTCTGGTAGAGGTGGTTCACCTGCTGCATTACAAGGACGTGAACATATGACAACAATACCAAGTACAAAGATTGCAGCTGAAGCTGCATACAACATGGCAGGTATTACTGCAAAGGATGTAGATTTTGCAGAAGTACATGATTGTTTTACAATTGCAGAAGTTGTTGACACTGAAGATTTAGGATTTTTTGCTAAAGGACAAGGCATTCAAGCTATTCGTGAAGATAGAACAAAATTAAATTCTGACATTTCAATTAATCCATCAGGTGGTCTTAAATCAAAAGGACATCCAATTGGTGCAACAGGCGTTGGTCAAGTAGTAGAAGTATTTGATCAATTAACTGGAAAGGCTGGTGCAAGAACTGTTAAAGATGCAAAAATTGGTTTAACTCATAATTTCGGTGCAACAGGTGCAAGTTGTGGAGTTCATATATTTCAAAGTGTGTAAAATGTCTGTTAAAGAACAATTTATTGAAAATGCAAAAAATGGTAAAGTCTTAACTCACAAATGTACTAGTTGTGGATTTATTCACCTTTCAACTGTCTATTATTGTGAAAAATGCGGTAGTAAGGAATTTGAAGATACTATATTAGACGGTGTGGGCTCAGTCGCTACCTATACTATTATCACTGTCGCTCCTGCAGGATTTGACAAATATACCCCATATGCCTTTGTTATACTTCAATTAGATGATTCAGATTTGAGAATTTCTGGATTTATGGCAGATATTGCAACTCCTGCAGATTTACCAGTTGGCACAAGAGCAAAAATTACTGGCTTTGATGAACGCGGAATTATTGTTGAAAAACAGTAAAAAAATTTATTTGAATCATTAAAATAATTTAGAATAGATTCTTAATTATTTTGTAAATCTTGTTACTCTATGTCTGTAGAAATAACATGTGGAAAATGTGGAGAAAAGATCAAGGATATGAAAATGCTAAAATCATTAAAGGATGTTTTGAATCCTACTAATGGTAAATGTCCATCTTGTGGACAAAAACTTTCGACATCTGAATTTTCACTTGATGTTGGAAAAAAATGATCATAACATGATCTTTTTTATTAAAATTTTTTAATATTTTTTATTTTTTTTAAATTTTTTATTTTATTTAAATTTTTTATTTTATTTTGAAAAATTATTACAGTCATAAGTCTTATTTACTCCATAACTTAGATCTAGTCATGACAATGAATGAAGAAGAATTAGAATTGAATACTGATTTAGATTCTGATGATAACAATGATCTAAATGCTGATTTAGATTCTGATATCGACGACGATTCTGATCCAAAACGTGGTGGAATTCTACAATCTACATCAAAACGTGTTAGAATGATCTTCTCTGTTATGGCTAGTCCTAATAGAATTGATATTCTTCGAATTTTAAATTCAAAAGGACCATTAACTTATTCTGAACTTAAATCACTAGCAGGATTTAAATCCAAAAAAGAAAGTGGTAAATTTGCATATCACTTAAGAAAATTACTTAGACAATCACTTGTTGCACTTAATAAATCTGAAAGACGTTATACTATTACTAATCTTGGAAAGCTTGTTTTAAGTTTAGCCAGACAAATTGAAGAAAGATCAATTATTGAAAGTGGTAAAATGTATGTTAGAACATCCGGTGAATCCATTGAAGAATTCAATTCTCATAAAATAATTCAATCATTGGTTCGTGAGGGTAGTTTACCACTAGAATTAGCACAAAAAATTACTGAAGAAGTTGAAAATAGAATTTACAAGTATCAAACTACCTATCTTACAGGCGCAGTTATTAGAGATATGGTAAATTCGGTTCTTTTAGAGCATGGTCATGAAGAATATCGAAATAAACTTGCACGATTAGGTATGCCTGTTTATGATGTTCAGGAAATGGTTTCTAATCTAGATGATGTTGATAATGGTGCTGAAGGTATTTTGTTTAATGCAGGACAAAGAATATTTGCTGAACATCTATTAACCAATATTTTACCAAAAGATGTAGCTGATTCTCATTTATCTGGAGACTTACATATTTCAAATCCTGGAGTTTGGTCTATGATTCCTGATACCATATTTGTTAATGTTAAAGAATTAATTGATGATGGAATTGATCTTGGTGGCAAATATCTTGATGTATCAAGAATTACTCCATCAAAACAACTTGATGAAATCACAAGTTCTTTATCTATAATTTTTTCACTTCTTTCAAAAGAAGCTTCACAAGAAATTGTTTTAGATGGATTAGTTACATTATTTACTAAACATTCAAAGTCTCTTTCAGAACTTGAACAAAAATTAACTAATGCATTTGCAACTGCTTCTACTACTTCTAAATATAATAAAATTAGTACAAACATCTCAATTAGATTACAATTAGGAACTGATACAAAAATAATTAATTCTATCATCAATGCTTACAAAAATTATCTAACTATGACACCAATACCAAAAATTGGTTTGATAATTGATAATGAAAAAGGAAAGATAACTGATGTTTCACAATCAATATCTGAAATATTATTACTAGGTGGAAAAGTAATGATCGCTAAAGGTCAAATATCTAGTAACGGTGTTACAAATGGATCTACAAAATCTACTACTCCACTTGCAATTACTTTACAATCTGTTTCAATAAATCTTCCAAGATTGGCATTTGAATCAAACAAGGATGAAACTTACTTTAGAGCAAGATTAGCATTATTGATGAAGCCAGCATTAGATTCAATGGCATTAAGAAAGAAAGAAATTTCAGATTTAACTAGAAGAGGATTAAATCCGATATTGGCTAAAAATACTCAATATATGCAAAGAAGCTCTGTTTCACTAGTTATCAATTTAGTGGGTCTTAGGGAATCTGTCTTTAACATATTAGGATTCAAGGATAACAAAGATGGTCGTGCTATTCTTCATAAAGTAATTCAAACTGCAGTTGATGTTGGAGCTAAAAAAGGCAAAGAATTAGGCGATAATGTGACTATTTGTATGACTGATACAGAGGGATCAACTCGTTTTGCAAGATTAGATGGTGAAAAATATGGTAAAAACTCTAGTCTTAATTCCATGGAAAGTGACTTCTATTCTCAGGGCACTGTACTCAATTCTTCAGAAATTCATGATTACACTAACAAGACTGAAGTTATCTCTGAATCTAATAAACTTTTAAAATTACTTAATGGTGGATTACTCATTACATTGGATATTGATAAGGATCTTAAAGTTGATGAAATTAAAAAATCCATTGAAAAGACTACTGAATTAGTACCATCATTTAAACTTGTTAGACAAACTTCCATCTGCGGTGAATGTGGATTTAAAGATCAACCATTTGAGGACAAATGTCCAAAATGTAAATCTCCGTATATCGTATAGTTTTTTAAATTCTATCTCGTAGATTATAATTCAATGCGATCATCGTGATCAGAATACACATTATGCTTTCATAATTATTAACATATTTGTTTTGGTATATTGATTAGTACGATACTCGTATTGAATATTTCTTAATCTAATGCACTCCAATATTCATGGTAGCATTGTCAAATATGTTCCATCAAATATATTTCACTAAAATTAAAAATACTTTTCATTGAAAGTTTATAGATACTACTATTCTTACTAACGTGGAGACATTATTATGGATAATTCACAAATAGAAAATACGATCAATGAGATCCGTAAACGTAATGGTACAGTCACGACTTTCGATTTAGATAAAATTTCAAATGCTATATTTCAGGCATTAGCAGCTACCTCTAAAGCCGACCGTGGTGTTGCAGATAAACTAGCAGGAGAAGTGCTTGACAAACTTGTTGAACAAGGATTTACTAGTGATAAAGCACCTACAGTAGAAGATATTCAAGATATTGTAGAATCAACTTTAATTGATAGTGGTAATAGTGATATTGCTAAATCTTACATAGTCTACAGACACGAAAGACGAAAACTAAGAGATGAGAAAATGAGAGTTTTGAATCTAAAAGCTCTTGATCCAGTTTCTAAGAAGTTTGATCTTAATTGTTTGAGAGTTTTAGCCTCAAGATATCTATTTAGAAATTCAAAAAGTGAGATAATTGAAACTCCAACTCAAATGTTTGAGCGAGTTGCAATTCTAGTTGGAATTGGAGATATGTTATATGATTCTCAAGTCTTTGATAAATCTGCAAATACTACACAGGATATTGATGAAGCTGAATCATATCTTGAAAAATTAGATGCTTTTGATTATAAATTCAAAGTTGGAGATTATTTCTTCAACAAGTGGCATTTTAGATCTCTAATCAATCACTATGTAACACTCGCAAACAAAGGTCAAATGAAAGTAAGTTTTAAAGGTCTTTTAACATTATTGGCAGCCAAAAAACTTGAAGTCTATTCTGATAAAATTACTGAGTACTTTAAAATGATGACTGCACAAAACTTTTTGCCAAATTCCCCCACAATGATGAATGCTGGTGGAAGATTAGGACAACTCTCAGCATGTTTTGTTCTTGGAATGAATGATGGTATGGAAGAGATTATGAAATCTACTTCTGATGCTGCATTAATTTTCAAGTCTGGTGGTGGAGTTGGAATTAATTATTCTGATCTTCGTGAAGAAGGTGACATTGTAGCATCTACATCTGGCGTTGCATCTGGTCCAGTATCTTTTATGAACATCATCAATACTGTCACTGAAGTTGTTAAACAAGGTGGAAAAAGACGTGGTGCAAACATGGGAATTATTGAAGTATGGCATCCTGATGTTGAAAAATTCATTACAAACAAAACAGAACCTGGTATTTTAGAAAATTTTAACGTTAGTGTTGGTATTTGGGAAGATTTTTGGAATGCACTTGTAAATACTGAAGATGGAAATTATGTTCTACGTAGTCCACGTGACAGAAAACCAGTTAAAGAAATTAATGCACATCAATTAATTGATTTAATTGCATTGTCTGCATGGAAAAGTGCAGAACCTGGTTTGATCTTCTTTGATCAAATTAACAAGTACAATGTATTTGCTAAAGCACGACAAGCTCCATTACGAGCTACAAACCCATGTGGTGAACAAAGTCTTTACCCATACGAATCATGCAATTTAGGATCCATTAACTTGGTTAACTATGCGCAAAAACAAGCAGACGGTTCATATGAATTTGATTGGCAAGGATATGAAGAAATTATTAGAAAAACAACAAGATTTTTGGATAATATCATTGATGTAAATAATTATCCAGTTCCAGAAATCAATGTAGCCTCAAAAGAATCCAGAAGAATTGGACTTGGAGTTATGGGAGTAGCTGATCTATTATACAAACTCAAAATTCCATACAATTCCAAAGAAGGATATGAACTGCAATCAAAACTATCTGAAGCATTAACATATTATTCAATGGAAGAAAGTGTAGCACTTTCTAATTCTCGTGGTGAATTCCCACTTTGTTCAAAGACAGAATATCCTGAAGGTAAAATTCCAGTATCTGGATATTATGAGAAATCGAAATCCTCTCATTCATTTGAATGGGATCCATTAATTGAAAAAATCAAAAAGCATGGAATTCGAAATGTACTAACTACTACTGTAGCACCAACTGGTACACTTTCTATGATTGCAGATTGTTCAAATGGGATGGAACCTGCATTTGCTTTAGTATTTGAAAAGAGAGTAACTGTTGGAAGATTCTTTTACACAAATAAAATTCTTGAAGAAGCTCTTAGAGATGAAGGTATTTACAATGATGAAATTCTTGAAAAGATTGCAGACAATTATGGTTCATTAAAAGGAATTGAAGAAATTCCACAATGGATGCAGGATGTCTTTGTAACTGCGATGGATATTCACTGGGCTGATCATTTAATGGCACAAAGTGTATGGCAAGATTGGATTGGAAACGCAATTGCAAAAACAATCAACATGCCATATGATGTAACTGTTGAAGATGTCAAATCTTCATACTTGTTAGCACATGAACTTGGATTGAAAGGTATGACTGTTTATCGTGATGGTTCTAGACATAAACAAGTTCTTCACATGACAAGTGAAAATGCACAAAAAACATTTGAAGTAACACCAACTGAATACATGAATTCTTACATCCGTGAAAATATTACAAACGATTACATCAAAAAACAGGTTGGTGCATCACTTGCATTAAAAATTCATAATGAAGAAATTAAGATTGAGCCTCAAAAACACGAAGAAATTATGGAGGATCGTCTTTGCCCAACATGTAAAAATAATCTTGTATTTGTAGAGGGTTGTAGTATTTGCATCGAATGTGGATACAGTGGTTGTACTTCTGGATAAATAATAGAATCACAACTTTTTTACTTTCTTTTATTTTCTAATTCTCATGGATAAGCGAATTTTAGGTATCATTATTCCTGTTTTAGTAATAATTATAGCATCTTTACTGTTTATTTCACCATCTTCAGAAAATACAACTCAAAAAAATAATGAAAACATTGGATTAGTGATTAATTCTCCTTCTTCATCCGTATCATTACAACAACTCGATAAATTTTTTACAGATGCATCTTCAACTGGAATTGGTAGAAGTAATGTTTACATTTATTGGAATATAATAGAACCAGTAGAAGGAAAATTTGATTGGTCTCAATCTGATGTTATAATGGGATTAAATGAAAAAAATGATCTCAAAGTTACTCTTTATTTTTCCATAATTAATGGAGATACTTTAGGACCATTCCCTAAATGGATTGGAAAACCTACACTTAATGGAATTAATGAAGATGAATTGGTAACAGTTTTGGATACAATTCTTTCAAGATATCATATAGTTGACTCTGTAATTATTGCTGGTGAAACAGAATCACAATTTCGATATAATGAAAAATTTATTCCAGTTTATCAGGAATTATTTTCTAATGTATATGATAGAATAAAACAAAAACATCCTGACATTCAAATTGGTAATTCATTTGCATTACATCAAGTAATTAATAAAAATCTAAAACATATTGTAACTGATTTGGCACTTGGAGATTTTGTTGCATTCTCCTATACTCCAACGGATAACTTAAATGAAATTAATAAAACTCCTGAAGAAGCTATAATTGAATTAAATCAAATATTTGAAATTATACCAAATAAAAAAATTGGATTTTTTGAAATAAGTTGGAGTACTTCTAATTTTGTTAATGGTGATTATATTTCTCAACAAGATTTTATAGAAAAATTATTTAATTTTTATGGTCAAAATGAGTCAGAAATTAAATTTTTAACTTGGTATAGGTATATTGATCAGGAAATAGATACTTGTGTTGTCAAAGATCAAAATATTGGTGATCAAACAATAACTGTGGGTGGAGGCTCCAGTTTGGGTACAAGTGAGCATGTAATTGAAAGATTAAATCAGTACAATTGCAATGCTGGAATTGTTACTACTGATCAAAATTTTAAATCTGGATGGAATGAATTTAAAACTCAAATCCAAATGTTAAATTAAAATGATTTCTTTAATTATTTCTGAATCTGCATTAGAACTAATTCCTTTTGAATTAGAAGACCATCCATCAGTTATTTCACATGCTAGAAAATTAGGAAAATATCCTTCGGAAATTTTATTGGATAATTCTTGGCATTTTGCAGCTATGAAAGGAATAAAAAATGAAATTAAACGTGGACGTCCTGATCTAGTTCATTTTTCAATACTTGAAGCTACAACAATTCCATTATATCTTCAAAATAGATTAAATCTCTTTGTACATACTATTGATGATAAAGTAATACATTTTGGGAAAAATGTTCATCTTCCAAAATCTTATCATAGGTTTGAAGGTGTGATTGAAAAATTATATCAAGAAAAAAAAATTATATCAAACAATGAATTATTACTTGAGCTTAAAGATCAAACATTTTTAGAACTAATATCTGAAATTAATCCATCTAAAATTATTGGTTTTTCTACTGAAGGTCAATTAAGTTCATATGAAAAAATCGCAGCACAAATTTCAGATAACTCTTGTATTGTACTTGGAGGATTTCAAAAGGGACATTTTTCTGACTCCATTCAAAATAAAATTACTGATCTATACTCTGTTGGAGATGAATCATTTGAAGGCCATGTTGTTGCATCTAGAATCCTATATGAATACGAAAAAACCATTTTTATGTAGGAAATTTCTTTTTCTTTTTATCGCAGTCATAGTATAGCCTGGTTAGTATTCGGGGTTTCCAACCCTGTGACGCGGGTTCGAATCCCGCTGACTGCATTTTATTTATAATGATCAGAACTAATTTTTAGCTGTATTTTTAAAAATTATTGTGAAACCCATAGTTTACAAAATTGCAATGGAGCGAATGCAAATTCTTATTGATAATGCAATCACTAATGCAAGAACAGACCCAGAGTTATCTCAACGTCAAGCTTCAATTGCTCGCAGAATAAGTACTAAATATAAAATTCGAATGCCTTATCATCTTCGAATAGTTTTTTGCAAAAAATGTAAATCATTTATTGCTCCGGGAATTAATTCAAGAATTCGTTTAGGTCGTGCATCAGTCAAGTCGATCCGAATTTCTTGTAATTTATGTGGTCACACTTATCGTAAAATTATATCCAAATAATTTGTAATTGTATTTTAATACAGACTGGTGGCTTCATTGATGATTCTTTATTTGTACAAGGAATTCAATTTTTAATTAAAGAAGGAATTTTACAAATTTAGTAATAGAATTTGAATTAAACTATTTTTCATCTTCTGAATCCTTTTCTATTTGATTGCGCCACCTATTTTTTCCACCTTCTCCAAATTGACGCCAATTTTTTTGCATTGGGCATATTATGGTATAACTATGTAAAAAATTTTTCCTGTGCGATCTTTTTTCAAAATTGAATGCATGCCTAAATATCTAAAAGAATTTTTGTTGCTGGTCTCAATGATTTATAAGACGATTATCGATTTCTGCACTTTATGGCAAAAGTCTATGATGTACCAGCAGATGTCCTAATTGATAAATTAGCAAATATTCTAAAAAATGAAGATATTCCTGCTCCTTCTTGGACTCCATTTGTCAAAACTGGAGCACATGCAGATAAACCCCCACAAGATAGTGAATGGTGGCATACTAGATGTGCATCAATTATGAGAAAAATTTACTTTAACGGTCCAATTGGTGTTAATGAATTAAAGAAAGATTATGGTGGTGGTAGACCATCTGGATATGGTGCTGCTCATCATAAAGATGCAAGTGGTGCAATTATTCGTACTGCAATTCAAGGATTAGAAAAACTTGGATATTTACAAAAAGTTGAAAAGAAAGGTAGAGTTGTTTCTAAAAATGGAATGCAAAAACTAGATAGACTTGCAACAGAAATTCTTAATGAGTTAATTTTAGAAAAGCCTGAATTAAAAATTTACCGTTAGATGAAAATGAGTTTTCCTGAACCAAATGATCTACCAAAAGATCATGTTAATCATGAACAAGCAGCACAAAAAGAACAAATTCTGAAACAAATTCTTACTCCTGAAGCTCGAATGAGATTAAACAATATCAAAATGGTAAAACCTGAATTATCCGATCTTGTAGAACAATATCTAATTGGAATGGCAACACAAGGAAAAATGCCTGGACAAATAAATGACGATCAATTAAAACAAATTCTTCTATCTACGCAGCAACCAAAGCGTGATTTTAAGATAAATCGTGTATAATACAGATAAAATATAATTATGGGAAAAATTTCTAGTAATTCATGAAAGCCGTTACATACAGTGAATACGCACCAGATGATAATTACGCTAAAATCCTTAAAGTCCAGGATATAGATGACCCAAAACCAAAAGCAGATGAAGTTGTTTTTGAAGTAAAATCTGCGGCCCTAAATTATAATGATATTTGGGGAATGAGAGGACAACCAGTACCTGTTCCATTACCACATGTTTCAGGTTCTGATGCTGCCGGTGATGTTATTGCCATTGGTGAGGATGTTAAAAATATAAAAATTGGAGATAAAGTAGTTTCTCACTCTAACATGTCATGCAGAGTTTGTAAGGCATGTACTGATGGACGAGAATTTGATTGTATTAAAAGAACAATTTGGGGATTTCAAACAGGTCCTAATTGGGGAGCA
>CAJQSS010000022.1 GCA_905616385.1 uncultured Candidatus Nitrosopumilus sp.
ATCTTCTATTCTAATTCCAAATTTATTTTCGATATAGATTCCAGGTTCTACAGTAATTGCCATATTTTCTTTTAATTTTGTATCACTTCGATAAGAAACAGTTGGAAATTCATGTACTTCTAATCCAATTCCATGTCCAGTTGAATGAATAAAGTATTTTCCATAATTTTTTTCTTCAATGTATTTTCTACATGCAAAATCAACATCTTTACAATCTATATTTGGTTTAACAGATTGAAGACCTAGTTTTTGTGATTCTTTAACAATTTCATATGCTTCATTAGCTTGTGAAGAAATTTTTCCCAATGCAAATGTACGAGTTGCATCTGAAACGTATCCTTTGTATCTTAATGTTAGATCAGTAACTACAAGATCACCTTTTTTGAATTTTCTTTGACTTACTTGAGCATGTGGAAGTGCACCATTTGGACCTCCAGCAATAATTAAAGGATTGAGTGTAGATGCATAACCAGTATCAAACATTCCTTGTTCCATTGCATATGTCATCAAAATTGTTTGTAATTCAGATTCTTTTTGTCCAACTTGCATTTTTTTAGAACAAATTGTAAACATTTCATCAATAATTTTAGAAGCTTTTTTTAAGATTCGAATTTCTTTTTCATCTTTTATAATACGAGCATTGTAAAATGGCTCTGTAGTAGATTTAATGTGTAAAATTGATTTTTTTAGGCTTAACATAGTTGAATAATTTTGGCAATCAGTACAAACATGATTTTTCTTAATTTTCTGTATTAGTGTAGAGATTAATCCAGATCCACGTTCAGCAGTAATTACATCACAATCTTCTGATTCACTTATTGCTCTTCCAACCTCCAATTCTGGAGCAATAATGGTAGTTTTTCCATTTTTTTCAAGTAATCCAATAGCCTCACCCCAAAAACCAGTCATGTAAAATAAATTCTCAGGTTCAAATGTAACTAATGTATCACAATCAATCTTTTGAGCATGCTTTAGAAGATTTTTTCTTCGTTGCTTCATACCAAAATATTGTATATTCTTAATTTATGTATGATGTAAAGTTTGTATAAGGAATTTAAAAAAAATCTAGTGTGGCAGAAGAAAAGAAGAAGGTAGTTGCATTGCTTTCTGGTGGTTTAGATAGTCAACTTGCAGTAAAAATGATGCAAAAACAAGGATTCGAAGTTTCTGCTGTTGCAATTAAAACTCCATTTTGTGATTTTGATTGTGGAAGAGGATGTGGTTTTGAAATTAGAGAAAAAGCAGATGATCTTAATGTAAATCTAAAAACAGTTTATCTTGGTGATGAATACATTGAGATGTTAAAACATCCAAAGCATGGAATTGGTGCAGGATTTAATCCATGTGTTGATTGTAGAACAATGATGTTTGATGCTGCAAAAAAACACATGGAAGAAATTGGTGCAGAATTTATTATTTCAGGCGAAGTATTGGGTCAACGTCCAATGAGTCAACATGCACCATCGTTACATATTATTGAAGAAGAATCAAATTTGACTGGAAAAATTGTTAGACCATTATCTGCAGGATTATTACCAGCAACAGATGCTGAAAAAAGTGGTTTGATTAAAAGAGAAAATCTTGGAATGATTAAAGGAAGACAAAGAAAAATTCAGATACAAATGGCTAAAGAATATGGTATTGAAAATCCACCAAATGCAGGTGGTGGTTGTTTGTTAACTGAACCACAATTTGGAGTTAAAGCTAAAGATTTGTTTGATCATATAGAAACTCCAACAATTAATGAAATTGATTTGTTAAAAATTGGAAGACACTTTAGATTAGATGAAGAAACAAAATTTGTCATAGGAAGAAACAAAGATGAAAATGAAATGATTAAAGCATTAGCATTACCTGGAGATATTTTACTTGAAGCTAAAGATTACGTAGGACCAATTTCAATTTTACGTGGTAAGAATGCAAAGTTACATGTAGATTTTGGATCAGCTGTAACTCTAAGATATTCAGATGCACCAAAAACTGAAAAAAATATTATTTCTATTAAAAATGGGGATTTAACAGATGAAATTAGTGTAGAATGCGCAGAAGAACAATCTTATCTTAAATTTAGAATGTAGGCGTAAAAAATTTAAAAAATTAAAGAAGAGTTTTTGAGGGAGTAGATCTTTTTTTAATTATAATGCAAAAGCAAGAAAATCCCACATATCTAAAGGCAATTACAATTAGGGATAGCAGTGATGTTCATTCTATAAAAGAAGATATCAAAAAAGGGATTATTCTAATTCTTAGAGTCACACCATTAGCACAAAAAGATGTGGATCAATTACGTAAAGTAGTTGAAGAGTTGTATTCAATTGCTAAAGCAGCAGATGCAGATATTGCAAGATTAGGTGAAGAAAGAATTATTGTTACACCATCCAGTATTAAGATCTGGAAACCAGAATACGATTTAAAATAATTTTATTGCTTCTTGAATTTGAGGGTAATGAGCCGCAAGTTTGTACGTTCGTCTAATATTCATAGCAAGATTTTCTGATTTTGAACGTTCACCGTGATTAACTAAAACACGACGAAGTTTTGGTCTTAATCTTTGTACAAATGACATTAATTGATTATAATCACTATGTCCACTGAATCCATCTAGTTTTTCAACACCACAATTAACAGAAACGACTTCAACTTTACCCTCTTTTCCTAACATAGAACATTGTTTAGAGCCATCAAGAACTCTTCTGCCCATAGTTCCATTTACTTGGTAAGAAACAAACAATACTTTATTTTTCGTATCTGGAGCAATATTTTTGAAGTATTCTAAAACAGGGCCACCTTCTAACATTCCAGATGTTGCTAAAATAATACATGGTGAATTTTCTCTCATTGGTTCTTCTCTAGCATCTGCATGTTCAATATTGGTAAAATATTCAGAATCAAAGGGATTATCATCTGTCTCTAAAATTTTCTGTTTTAATTCTCTTGCAAGATATTCAGGATAGGATTCATGGATAGCTGATGCTTCAGAAATCATACCTTCAGTAAATACTGGTGCCTCAACCATTTCACCAGATTTCATATAATGATCAATTACCATCATAATTTCTTGTGCACGTCCAACTGCAGGAATTGGTATCAAAACTTTTCCTCCGTCTGCTAATGTGTTGTTTACTGCATTGATAAAAGAAGATTCTACTTGCTGTCTAGTTGGTTGAACATCTTCTTTAAGACCATAAGTACTTTCAATCAATAATGTTTCTACTCTTGGAAAATTCCAACTAGCAGCTTCAAACAAAATACTTTTTCCAAATTTAATATCACCTGAATATACAAAATTATGATCACCATTTCCAATATGAAAATGACATAATGCTGAACCAAGAATATGTCCAGCATTAGCAAGAACCAATTTAATATCAGGAGAAATATCAGTTACAGTTCCATATGGTAAAGTAATTGTTTGTTTCATTACTTGTTTTACATCTCGTTCAGCATAAATCGGAGTTCTACCTTGAGCAGCTGCGACTTTAATTGCATCTAATTGAATTAAATTCATCATAGGTAATGTTGGTTCACTGCAATAAATTGGACCTTTGTAGCCATATTTGCATAATGCTGGTAAGAATCCAGTATGATCCAAATGAGCATGTCCAATAACTACAGCATCAAGGTCATCTAATGTAATATCTAATGAATCAAGTCTTGGATATGCATCCATTGGAGTACGGGCACCAGGATTGATTCCACAATCAATTAAGATTTTACTTTCCGATGTCGATAATAACATAGAAGATCTACCTACTTGCCCGAAACCACCAAGAGTATGAAGAGATACTTCAGTTCTTTGAGATATTCTAGGCCTAAAAATATCATCACCAACTTGTTTCATTTGTTTACTTCTTTCAGTGGAAGCTTGTTTTAGAGTTGAGTTGATTGTTTGAATAGTACGTGATGGTATAGTAGTAGCTTTTCGAATTCTTAATCTCCATCCAATTTTTTCAGTTAGATCAGCATGATTGAATTCTTTTGCATTTCTTTGTAATAACCAAGGTCTTTTTGCCTCAATTGAAACCTCACCAGTTGATGTATCAAACAAAACTCCTTGTAGATTTGCTTCCTTTGGAACATGTTCTGCAATAATTTTTCTACATTCATCTTCTGGTTTTCTTATAGATTCATCAGTTCTAATTACAATTCGTTTTTTAATTATATTCACAAGATTTGAAATTGTTTCATTATTTTCTAAGAGATATCTAGGAGAATTTGTATAAAGTGCAATTCTTGGTCCTTCATATTCTATTTTTGTAATACTTGCTTCTTTCGGCATACTTTGCAGTATGGTTGCCATTATATTCTGGCTACTAGGAGGTAATTCTTTTGGAGGTTGTTTCTTTTGCATTAAATCACTAAAGTTCGATAACTGCTTTCTTTTGTTCATCGGTTAATAGACGGAATCCATCTTTGTCCATTACTGAGATGTTTATTCCATCACCAGTACCAATGTTTCTAACGATTGCAGCTTTAACAGCTCGTAAAGCTATTTTTTTTGCCTCTTCAACTGTGAGGTCATTTCTATATTCTTCTTCAAGTAAACCATAAGCTACTGGTGATCCACTACCAGTTGTAACATAAGATTTTTCTTCAACAGATCCAAACATATCAACATTAAACAATGCAGGTCCATTTGCATCATAACCACCAAGTAAGATATCAGCCATGAATGGATATCCTCTATTTTGATGAAAAATCAATGAACAAAGTCTTGCTAAAGAATGAATAGATATTGAATTTTGTTTATCAACTCTATGTAAATTAGAATGATATCGTAAAACATCAACAATATTTTGTGCATCTGCAACGCCTCCAGCCAGGGTTAAGCCTGCATGCAAATCAATTTGTTGAATTTTCATAGTATTGTTATTTGCTATAAAATAGCCAGCACTAGCCCTCATATCTGCACATAATACAACGCCATCCTTAGCCCTGATACCTACAGTGGTAGTCCCATGCAAAATTTTTTCTTCAACGTTATTTGACAAAATACACCTTTTAAGATAAAGTACATGTCAGGTCACCCTTTTAAATAACTTTTTGATCCTCTGAAATGATAAATAATGATAAAAAATGAAGATCGCATGCAATCACACACAATGGAGTTACCTAGATTAATTGAAATTGGTGAAAAAAATATAGGTGACTTTGGAAAATTTCTAAATTCATTAAATAAACCAAAAAAAGTTTCGCT
>CAJQSS010000023.1 GCA_905616385.1 uncultured Candidatus Nitrosopumilus sp.
TTCAGCTGAAGATTCCATTAACAAAGTCAAGGATTTACATACTCGTATTGATACAAAATCTGATTTTAAAAATAATTTCTCCAATGGTCCTGACTATGATCATGGGGAAACAAGTGGAATTAATTTAACCAATTTTGTGACAGACATTAACACTATAGAATACCAACAAAATTCTTCAGGACATACTACAAGGTAATTGATATGAGTTTAGCACCACAAGAATTAGAAAATACTGCCAGCAAATATGCTTCTGACGCAATAAAATTTGATTCTCAAGGTGCACGTGGAATGGCTATCACTCATTATCAACGTGCAATTGATGCTCTTGTTAAATTATTACAATTATACCCCAATAGTAAATTAAATACCATTTACAAAGAAAGATGTAATTCATATCATAATAGAATTAATGCATTACAACAAGCACATGGTGTAGAGCCTGCAGTAGATCCTAAAGCTTCTGAAACTGAACAAAAAGCATCTGTAAAAAGACAAGAAAATGAAAATGATTTTGAAGATCTTGTTATGAAAGAAAAACCTGATGTAACTTGGGATCAAGTTATTGGATTAGATGACGCTAAAAGTGCATTACGTGAATCTATTATTTATCCTACCAAAAGACCTGATCTATTTCCGCTTGGATGGCCAAAAGGTATGTTACTCTATGGTCCACCTGGTACTGGAAAAACTATGCTAGCAGCTGCAACTGCAAATGAAATGGATGGTTATTTCATTAATGTTGATGCGTCTTCATTAATGAGTAAATGGTTAGGGGAAGCTGAAAAAAATGTTTCAAAATTATTTGCTATGGCAAGACAATATGCTGAGAAAGAAGGTAAACCTGTAATTTTATTTATCGATGAAGTTGATTCACTACTTGGTGCTAGAAATAGTGAGGTTGGTGGTGAAGTCAGATCTAGAAATCAATTTCTTACTGAAATGGATGGTGTGAATGGCAAAGGAAAACAATTGATGCTTTATGTTATTGGTGCTACCAACAAACCCTGGAGTCTTGATACCCCTTTCCTTAGAAGATTCCAGAAGAGAATTTATGTTTCATTACCTACACTGGCAGCTAGAGAAAATCTTTTTGAACAATATACTGCTCCTCTAAGTAAAAATTACAATGTCAATAATACTGAACTTGCAAAATTATTTGATGGATACAGTGCAAGTGACATCAAGGATGTATGTCAAGCCGCCCAAATTAAAACTGTTCATGAAATTTTCAATGCTCCTGATTATCATGAACCTATTGAAGGTGAGGAACCAATACGGCCAAGAGAACTAACTACTACTGATTTTAAGGATATTATGACTAGAAGAAAACCAAGTGTTTCTACTGAAATGATTCGTGCTTATCATAAATGGAATGACGAATTCCAAGCACTTTGATTGCTCAAATTTTTGATGCGATCAATCACTTTTATCTTTACTTCACATAAAACTTAAATTCGCTTTGATTAGGACTTTACGAGGGTCACAATTACTACAAAGAAATCAAACCACGCAAAAAAGTTTGGAAAGCTAATTTTTGATGATGGAACTGTTCTTGATGGTGAAGGATTTGGTTATTCTACAACAACTTTTGGTGAAATTGTATTTAATACTGGAACTGCACTTGTTACTGTTGGAGGTTCACAAAATAAACAAAAATTGGTTTCATCTATTGCAAAATTAAAACAACTAGGATTCAAAATTTTAGCAACTGAACATACTGCTGAATTTTTTGAAGAAAGAGTAGGTCAAGTTGAAATTGTTCATAAAATTTCAGAACCTGAAAGAAAACCCAATATTTCTGATTTACTATATGAGCGAAAAATTGATTTTATTATTAATATTCCTAGTACTTCAACATTAGAAAAATATGTTGGAATGCTAGATGATGAATATCAGATTAGACGCAAGTCTCTAGAATTGGGAATACCTGTTTTAACTACAATTGAACTTGCAGATTCATTTGTTAAAACTTTAGAGTGGCTTAAACATAATAAAACTACTATAGAACCAATTGAACCCTATGACAAATTTGAATGATTATTTTTTAATATTTTGAATTTATCATTTTAAAAAATTATTATTTTTAAACATCAAGGTTATACCTGTGTTATGTGATTAATCAATATGAAAAAAGATCCTGATCGAATTGAATTGTTAGTTTCTGAAAGACGTGTAAAATTGCATCTTTTTGAGCCTAGTCAAAGAAAAATTTGGACTGTAGTAGGAAAGGGTGAAGAACACTGGGTTGATCCTGAAGGTTGTTTTTGTTCTTGTCCTGGGTTTTATTTTGGTTCTATAAATGGAAAAACTTCTTGCTATCATTTAGATTCTATTCAATTTGCTGAAAATGAAAATAAAGTTGAACAAATCATTTTTTCTGATGATGAGTTTTCTAATTTTTTATCTGGTTTA
>CAJQSS010000024.1 GCA_905616385.1 uncultured Candidatus Nitrosopumilus sp.
GGTGCAATTTTGGCTGTAACAATTGGAATTTTAGTAATTCATGTAAATTTTGTAATATTTCAGGGTCTTTATGATGCAATAGTTAGAGACATTACTGAATATCGAAATGGTGATGTTCGTGTAACTGATGAAGATGATTACATCGATAAATCTGATTCATCAATAATTAGTTGGTTTGAAAGAATTTCATATGTTGAAGCAGCGGCACCGCGGCTTTCATCGACGGCAGAAATGGAAATTACAAAAAATGGAAAATTAATTGAAAAAACTAGAATACCTGTAGTTGGTGTTGATCCATTTAAGGACATTAGAGCATCTACTGTTCATGAAACTGTCACAGAAGGAACTTATGTTTTCTCAAGAAATTCTATTGTATTAGGAAATAGTGTAGCAAATGATCTTGGAGGTGCAACAGTTGGTGATAATGTTAAAGTGATGATTATTGATAGATGGGGTGAAGAACAAACTAAAAGATTTACTGTTTCTGGAATTGCAAAATCACCTGGTGGTCAAGGATTTGATTATAGTGCAGTTATGCACATTGATACATTACGTGATATGACAGATAGAACAGATCAAACAGGATCAATCATGGTAAAATTAAACGATCCAAGTAAAGCATTTGAAGTAAAAGAATTTTTCTTATTATCATTTCCAAATGGTAATTTCTTAGCAGAAACAATAGAGGAATCAGCTGAACAACAACTTGCTGGTTTTAGATCTGGTATAGCAATGATTAACATGATTGGGTATTTTGGAATGATGTCTTCTGCATTTGCAGTTGTTACTATTCAAATGATGTTAGTAAATGGAAAAACTAGAGAAATTGGTGTAATGAGAGCAATTGGTGCTAAAAGAAAGGATATTTTGATAATTTTTATTTTTCAAGGTATGTTAATTGGAGCAATTGGTGCTGGAGTTGGAACTGCAACTGGATTAGGCTATACATTTTACGCAAAAGAAACAAAGATGTCATTCAATAACAGTTTACCCCTTGAAGTAACTTACAATTTGGAAAAAATTGTTCAAACTGCTTTGGCTTCATTTGCTCTGGCTATTATTGCGTCATTATACCCATCGTATAGAGCTACAAAATTACTACCTGTGGAGGCAATGAGAACTGGCTAGAGTACTTGCGGTTAATCATTTAACCAAAATTTATGGTGATGGGGATAACAAAGTGAAAGCTCTTGATGACGTATCTTTTTCAATTGAACAAGGTGAAGTTATTTTAATTGTTGGAAGTTCAGGTTCAGGAAAATCTACATTATTAAACATGATTGGACTTTTAGATAGTCCAACAAACGGAGATATTTTTATTGATGAAATTAATACTACAGCTCTTAATGATAATCAAATCTCATCATTTAGAAATAAGAAATTAGGATTTATTTTCCAATTTTCTAATCTTTTAAGCGATCTTTCAGTTTTAGAAAATATATTATTGCCAATACAAATTGCTGGTACTAACTCTATTACTGAAAAAGATGCTATAGATTTGCTAAAAGCAGTTGGATTAGAAGATCAAATGTATAAACGTGCAAATAAAATTTCAGGAGGGCAAGCTCAAAGAGTAGCTATAGCAAGAGGTTTAATCAATAAACCTTCAATTGTTTTAGCTGATGAACCAACTGGTAATCTTGATTCAGTTACTTCAGAAATAATAGTTGATTTAATGAAATCCATGGCAAAAAAACTTAATCAAACTTTTATTATTGTTACTCACGATAGAAAACATTTTGGAAATGTTGACAAAGTTATTACAATTAAAGATGGTAAGGCATTTCAAGGAGAAGAACCTTCAACAATGGAGATCACTGTATAATGAATTCTAAATTTTTATTAATATTATTTTTAATTGGATTTGTACCGTTTATTTTTACAAATTCATATGCTGATTGGAAAGATGGACCAATAAAATCTGGAAATTTTGGTTCAGATGGTCCATTTGAAAGAAATTTTGGAGATGTTAAATTACTAGATGCATATTTTGGCACGTTAGATAATAAAATAGAAGTTGGAACTGGAGATAGTAATGTTCCATTTACAATAGAATTTGCCAATGTAGGAACTCAAGATATTACAGGAATTGAAGGAAAACTTGCATTACCTTTAGGATTTTCAGGTTCAAATGGTGCAGGTACAGCAATTAATGCTAATACCAATACGAATTCTCTGGCTGGTAAGAATTTTCACTTAACTTTCTATGTAAATTTGGATAAAAATACACAAATTCAACAATATTCCGGAACTGTAAAAGTTGATTATTCAAGATTAAGAGAATCTGGTGTTAGAACATCATTTTCTACTTTTGATTTTAAAGTAACTGGAGATAGTACAATTAATGTGAGAGCATCAGAGTCATTTCTTACATCATTAAAATCAAATAATATTGTTATTGATATTGTAAATGATGGAACTGCACCAATGTCTGCAGTTGATGTGATTATCGATAATGTACAAACATCACTTTCATCAAATACTGCATCAATTACAAATATTGAAAATGTTTTAATTTTAGAAACAAGTTGGGATCTTGGAAATATTCCTGCAGAATCACACAGTTCTTTTATTGCAAATGTATATGTTCCTGAATCTTTAAAGGGTGATACTTTACGAATTCCTTTATCTATTTCATATTATAATACACATGGTGATAAAGAAATTATTTCAAAGATTCTTGATTTTTACATTAGAGGTTTAATTGATCTTACAGTTTTTAATGTAAAAGTAATTGAATTATCTGGTACCCAAATGGTAATTGGTGAAATAATTAATGAAGGAAATGAAGATGGATTATTTGGTTTTGTAACTCTTGATGCTAATGGAGATTCTAATATTCAATCAAATACTCAATTTATTGATGAAATTGAAACTGATGCACCGGTTCCATTTAATATCCCAATTGAGTTTGATGGGGAGCCAAAATATGGTGAACATGATGTAACAATTACTGTAAGATACAAAGATAGTGTAAGGGATGAGATTTTCCTACCTTATGAAACTACAATTTTAGTTAATGAACCATCAATTCTTGATGAGGATAATTTTGATTCAATAATAGCAATTATCCCAATAATTTTAGTTATAGGGCTTGCAATTTTCATAATTCGTAGGCGTAAAAAAGCAGC
>CAJQSS010000025.1 GCA_905616385.1 uncultured Candidatus Nitrosopumilus sp.
TTGTTCTGCAAGTTGTTGATTCATTTTATATTTTATTTCTATTTCTTTAATTGACTCATCCCATAATTTTGGAATATTTTTTTCTGCATCTATTAATTCATTTTTACTAATAATTATTGGGGGAATATCTGTTTCTGGATACATTCGTGCAGCTCCTGGTCTTGGTCTAAGAAATTTTGTTTCACCGGACTGAGTAGCTAATCTTGTATCTATTGGTATACCATGATTTTTGATATGTTCTATTCTTAAAATAATTTGATCAATTACTGTATGAATTTTTTTCTCAGGAGATGCTAAAATTAAAAATGCGTCATTTTCATTAATTTGTAAAAAATTCTTTAATTCTTCTAAATCAGATTCTTCTATACCATAGTTTGGTAACTCGTCTGAATGAAAAACTCCACCAATTCCAAAAAATCTTACTAATTCAGCTACTTCTTTTCCTAATCTGATGTCCTCATAAGGTGAATATCCAAACATTCCAGCCATATTTTTGAAAGACACAGCTATTATTTTCTGATTTTTCTTAATGGCATTTTGAATAATCTTTGATTTACATTTTGTAAATAATTCTGTAATATCTTTTTTATTTTGATTATCAAATGACCAATTACTTTCTTGTATTTTTTTTGAAATTTTTAATAATCCATGTTGTCTTTTTGCTTCATACTCTACAACTTTTTCTAATTGATCTAATTGTTGGACTCCTTTAACCTCAATTACAACCCCTTTTCCATCTTTAATTGATACATTAACATCTTGTCGAATTGATCCTAATCCTCTTTTTACTTTTTTTGTACTTCTCAAAATTCTTCCTAAAGATAATGCAATTTTTTTAATTTCTGTTGAATCTACTTCGAAAGGATCTGTTGCAATTTCAACTAGTGGTACACCTAAACGTTCTAATCCAAATTTTCTAACATTTCCCTCTTCTCCTAAAATTTTTGCAGCATCCTCTTCTAAACAAATTGATTGAATTCCAATTTTTATTTCTCCTGCATTATAAAATCCACCTTGTGAAATTAGCATTGTACGTTGAAATCCAGTTGTATTTGAACCATCAATTACAGTTTTTCTCATAGGATAAATTTCACTAAAAATATTTGATTTTAATGCAGCAGAAATAATTAATGCAATCTTTCTTGCATCTTCATCTAATTCATGTGGTGGTTCTTCATCTTGTTCAACTAAACAACTACTTCCTTCATTTGCATAATACATGATAGTTTTTGATTTTGTACTTTCAAATAATGCAGCAGGATCAAATTCACCTAATTCACTTTTAGAAGCTCGTAATTTTCTTTGAAATTTAATTGAGTAATCATCTGATTCAATAGGAGTACAATTACAAAATAATTTTTTTTTAGTATCAAGTTGTTGATGAATTTCTAAGCCTACTTTTACGCCTACATCTTTTATTGAAAATTTTTCCATATTATTACCTGATCATGTTGTAAATTCTGATGCAATTTGATTAAGCATATTTTCTTTAATTTCATCATATTTTTCAGTATTCCCTGTTACCCACATTGCTTTAACTAATGCAATTTCTGGAATCATATTTTCAAGTGGAATTATTCCTAAATTTAATAGATCTCTGCCACTTTCGTAAACTGTCATTCTTACCCTACCATCAATACATTGTGAAGTCATTCCCATGAAAATTCCTTTTTCATTTGCCATTTTTACTACTGGATACATATTTTCCCCAATGTGTCCTAATCCTGTACCTTCAAAAATTATTGCTTTACATCCTAAATCTATGATATTTTTTAATAAATCTGGATTATACCCAGGATGATATTTTACTAGAGCAACTTTTTCATTTATTTTTATTTTTGGATCAAATTTATCAATTGCAAAAAAATCTGTTTTCATATTTTTGTGAATTTCATTATTTACAATTAAAAATGCTGGATCATCACCTACTGTTTGAAATGCTCCTCTTTTACTAGTGTGATTTTTTCTTACACGTGTACCAATATGACATGCAATTGTTTCATCATTTTCATCTTGATGCATTGCTATGTAAATTCCATTTGTTTTAGATTCAATAAGAAATTTTACTGCTCCAATTAGATTTAATGCAGCATCAGATGATGCACGATCTGATGATCTTTGTGATCCAACTAATGCTATAGGTATTGGAAAACCTGCTAATGAAAAAGAAAGATATGATGATGTATAATGCATAGTATCTGTTCCATGAGCAATAATTATTCCTGAGTAATCTGATTTACTGTATTCTTTTATTGTCTCAGCAATTTTTAACCAATGTTTAGGCATAATATTTTCAGAATATTCTGAAAATAGTACTTTTGTGTCAATGTTTGCAATTTTACTTAGTTCTGGAACTGATGAATTTAATTCCTCAGCTGTTAATACTGGTGTAACAGCACCTGTTCTATAATCAATTTTACTTGCAATTGTACCTCCAGTTGATAGTAATAAAATATTTGGCAAGTTTTCATTTTTTTCAATCTTTTCATTTTTTTCAATACTTTTTTCTATTGATGGATTTTTTTCAATCTTTTCAATCTTCTCAATTTCTAACCCAATGTTATATCCACTTTTTAATTTTAAAACAATATGTTTGTCATCACTGTGTTCATATCTTGGCATCACTATTCCTGAGTATGTAATATCTGCCAAAATTTTTACATAATCTCCAACTAGGATTTTATTTGTTTTAAGAAATTGTAATGAATTTCCATTATATCCTGTATATTCTGACATTCATGGAAATTAGATTTGTTATTTAATTAAAACTACCTGTTCAATTGATACTTTTATGTTATCTTGCATTAAAAAAATGATTCAAACAATAGAATAAACCCCGTTTGTATACACTACCTACTCTATCATATTTCAAGTGCGATCCAAGATCGGCATTACTCCAATTTGCTTTTTGTGGTCCTATCAATAAC
>CAJQSS010000026.1 GCA_905616385.1 uncultured Candidatus Nitrosopumilus sp.
ATTTGATGCTTTTGGACTTACGGGCTATGGTGGGAATTATAATTTTTATTTCTTTGATTTGTATGCTGCCCCTTGGATGGATTTTGATTGGGATAATTATTACAATACAGGTGATGTTTTAGGAAGTTGGTTTATTCCAGACCTTATGTTTAATTTACATGATTGTCCAAATGATTCTTGTTTTACCGACATTGTTCAAGAAAAAATCAATAGTGCCATACAATACATCATTACACCATCAACTCTATATCCGATAAATTACAAAAATAATTATTTAATTGATGTTGTAGTGTACTCTATGCCGGGTTCATCCATGATTACATCTGGAACTGTAGGTAAATTTATTGATATGAAAAAAATTACAAATGAATTAGAATCTTTAATTCCTTTTTCAGATGTGACTGTTCAACTTAGTATTGAAACAGTAAAAACTAGAGGCATGTCCCATGATTTTAGAGATTCAATTTCTAGTGCAGACCGCACAGTACAATACAACCCATGGGATGGCACAGAAACTAATCTCACACTTTTACGTTCAGAGCAAATAAAACCTCATCTTCTTGAATGGGCAAAAGAACGACAAAATCTAAATGTTGAAAAATTTGACTGGGTAATTCCTGTTTTAATTTCAATTGACACTAGACCGGGTTCAACATATGTGGATAATTGGGGTGTGACTGGATTTGCTCCTGCTATGGATTGGGATGATGAGTCGTTACAACCTTGCTGTGCATTTGGAGTCCTTGACTCTGATGATGTTTGGAAGAACAAATTGGGAGGTACAGATCTTGTACTTCATGAAGTTGGACACACGTTAGGTTTGGCACATACTTTTCAAAGTCTTGCTCCTGATTCAGTAGATATTTCAAAAAATACCTTTTGGAATCAATATGAATCCCCTATGACCTATGCTGGACCTCCTAGTGGCTGTGGATATGTGTTTTCATTAGTTTATTCAAATTTGTGTGGAATTGCAGATGCTAGTTTTACAGAATTTGAAAAAAAACATATGGCAAACATGATTTTTACATCACTTGTAAAAAATACTAAAGATAATTTAATCAAATACAAAGAATCTGAATTTTATGATTTTAAAAAATATAACAAAATTAATTATGAAATAGATGAATCACTTGATAAATTTCAAAAAATAAATATTTTAGGTAAATTTACCCCAATCAAAGACATTCAACAATCCTACATCCAATCTCAAATTTTACTTGATGAAATTCCGGATAAAATTCTAGAAAAAACTGAGGAAGACTCTGCTTTTGGCAGTATTTTTTTAAGTCATGATAGTATGACTTTTTCTAACTATGATACACAATATTTAAAAATTTTCGGAGATGTAAATAAAGAATTAGACGGTTCTCGAGTTACAGTTTCAATAAAATACCCTAATGGCGAAATCCATGATTCCCGTTTAGTTCTAGCTGATGAATTTTCTACATTTGAAACATTATTCAGAATTGATAGAGAAACAAAAATTGGAATCTATGAAATAAGTGCCAAATTTAGTGACAAAATTAGTAATGTCAAAATTTTTACCATAACTGAATTTGAAGAGAAATCTGAAAATATTCTCATACCTACAGTTGAAAGTTCAGAAAATATTTCAAAAGTTCCTACATGGGTAAAAACCAATGCAGGATGGTGGTCTGATGGTTTGATTGATGAAAATACCTTCATCACTGGAATTGAATTTTTAATTGATGAAAAAATCATACATGTGGAATCCATGTCTCA
Organism: uncultured Candidatus Nitrosopumilus sp.; assembly: GCA_905616385.1. GTDB lineage: Archaea > Thermoproteota > Nitrososphaeria > Nitrososphaerales > Nitrosopumilaceae > Nitrosopumilus. Next base: position 1,747 of record CAJQSS010000026.1, read on the forward strand.
AAAATCTGAAAAGCCAGAAGAAGTTCCTACATGGGTAAAAAATAATGCAGGCTGGTGGGCAGACGGAACAATTGATGATAATTCATTTGTTCAAGGAATTGAATTTTTGGTAAAACAAGGAATCATTAGAGTAAATTGAAATAATTCAAAAAATTAAGCCCCTTTTGAGGTCGCTACCTTGTGGCTAAACCTAGATGTTATCGCTCTACCTTGTGGCTAATCTTTGGGATTCTTACTTTTGTTTTGTCTGAATTGCTTTGTTTTGCGTTAGTCATGTTATTACTCTGGGTAAACACAACTAGATCTTAAGCATTTTTGAAATGTATTACAGTGTATGAGATATTACTTGAATGGTTAAATCTAGGTGCGACACTAGTAATTATTGCTGGTAGCTAAAACTGGAATTTATTTTTTATGCTTATCAATAATTCTTATTTTCACCATAATTCCTAACGCTGATGCCTATTGGGTAAATGGTGTTGAAATTATTTCACCTGGACATGTTGCACCATCTACTGAACCTTCAGTAGATTACTCAATTCATATTTCTGACCCTAATGTTTCTGGAAAAATTATTCTTTCTGAAAATGAATTTAAACTATATCGTGGAGGTGTTGTTATTTTTCCTGTAATTATTGAAGTAGAAAATTTTATTCATAAACCAACTTTAGATATTATTTACAATGATGTAAAAATAGATCATGTTGATCTTTTCTTTAATGGAGATTTTTTTCAATCTACAATTGGATTGACTGATAACTGGGAAAGTGGAGTTTATAAAATAAATTTAATTCAGCAAGAAAATCTTTTAGATACTGTTTCATTTGTAATTAATAGAGATAATGAAGATGTAATAGAAAAAACTATTTTTGAATCAGTATTTCAAACTACTGAACCATTTATCTCAATTACTCCTTCTGTCATATCTATAGACAGGCATTATTTTGGTACGTTGTCTGTTTTAGGATCTATTTCTGATTCAAGGACAGGACATCCAATTATTTTAGAAATCATTGCCCCTGATGGTACCATCACTTTTGATTCAGGATTAGTTACATCAGAGGGTACATTTATGAATTTTATTTCAGTTGATAAAAATTGGATTGATGGAAAATATATTATTAATGCAAAATATTTAGACGGTGAAGAATTATCTACTTTTTTTACTGTAGAAAATAGTTTACAATCTATAACATTTGATGAATCAAAATTAATTGGCTCATTTTCCGTATCCTCAGAAATATCTCATGACTATACCATACTTGGAATATCTGGAAATGTTGATACTGATGAATCTAATATGATTTTACAGATTACAAAGGAAGACATCATCATGTTTGAAGATACTTTGTCTCTAATTGACCAATCATTTGAAACAAGTACTGTTTTGTATGATTATACTTTAAACACCCCTTGGGCGTATGGGGATTATCAAATTTCTGGATTAATAGGCGATGAATCTTTTCATTCTGACACATTTACCTTAGATGAACAATCTTTTTCCGTTTTTGAGATTTCAAGTATGGATTTATTCCTAAATTTGGGTAGTGGAGTAGAAAAAATGGTAGATACTGATGAAATTATAATTTTATCCGGCGAGGAAAAACAAATAATATTATCTGGACTTTTAGAAAATTATTCTGCTGGAAATACAGTTGATGTACATTTAGTTGGTCCTGATGGTATCGATATTGTTAGTAGTATCTATGCCTCTTCAAGTGGTGAATATTATATGCCAATTATTATTGATGATTCTTGGATTTCAGGATCATACACTGCATATGTTACATATCATGATTTTATTGATGAGCCATCTGTATTTGAAGTAACTAACAATGCAATACTTGTAGATGACTCACTTTTAGCAGAAGAAACATCTGAAATTATTTTACAAGAATTAAAAAATTATTCTATAACTTTAGATACTCTTCACAGTGCTGACAGTGTTCATTATGTTATTACCATGAATTCATATTCAGGTAAAACACCAATTACTATTTCATTAAATGGAGAATTACTACAAGAATCAACTATTTATTCATCAGATGCAGGATTAATTGATTATTATTTACTGTTAGATGAAACTTGGGTCTCTGGAAATTATGTTGTATCCTATATTGAAAATAATATTTCAATTCCATTTGGAACTTTTGAAATTTTTAATAATTATATTGTTGAAGATATAATGGAAGATGTTATAGTAGTAGAAGAATTAATTGATGAACATTTAACACTTGATCAATCAGTGTTTAAGAGTTCATCTCACACAATAGATTATTTGCAATTTTCAGGTAAACTAGTTGATGATTCCACAAAAGAGGTTTCAGTTTCTCTTGATGGAGATTTGCAAACTGTACTATCACTTGATTCAGAAGGAAGTTATGCTGGAGTCATTTCTTTGGTGGATTTAGATTTTGGATTTCATAATATCTCTATGTCTTCTGGAAATGTTGTAGAGTCTGCTGAATTTTTGATTGCTACAAATCATTACATTTCACTTGATGGGGATTTGGAGATTTTTAGAAATTCCATTGTAGAATCTGGGGGGGAAATATCCCTACTTTTGACTGAAACGGTGCCTAATTTTGTCCCATCTGAGATACAGCGTGTAGTAATTACAGTAGAGGGGGATGATTTCTACAAAGAATTCTATGTAATGTCTACGGGATATGGATTTTATTCTCAGAACTTTATGATTGATGAAACCCTTGGAAGTTATGATGTTTCTGTAAAGTATGGTGGGAAGATAATTGAATCATATAATATTGATGTACTTGCAGTAGACCCTCAATGGATAAAATCCCATACTGCCTCTTGGGTAAATGGTGAGATTAGTGATTACTCGTATTTCAAAAAAATAGTTTTGATGTTAGATGATGATTATACTGTAACACCCAATGTTACATCTCCTGATTGGTTTTTTGAATCTGCTGATAAGTGGATGAATGGATTGATGGATGATGATTCCTTTAATGATGCAATATTATTTTTAGCGGAGAATAGATTGTTATGATTAGTTTTTCAAAAAGTAAATTTGCAGTTTTAGGATTTGTTATGGTTGCAGTTTTATTAATTCCTGCTAATGATGCTATTGCAGATCATTCAAATGATTCTACGAATTATGAATATGATCATGGGCTTCAAATGCTAACTTGGAGTGTTAACGTAGTTCCTCCTAATATCTACCAACCTGCTGAATCAATAGTACTAGAAATGGAAGGAACACTTAATCTAATCAATACAGATAGAAATCACTTTATCAAATTCCATATTAAAAATCCTGACGGAGTGGAAGTAAAAACCCTGCCTACATACTTTAGGGATGGAGAGTTTAACACTGGAAACATCCTCATTTTTAATGACTTTGGTATACATAGTGTTGAATGGTCATATACTGGAACATCTGAAACGATATCAATACCAAAAGGATTCTTAGGAACATTTGAGGTTGTAGAGTATTCTGCAGATACAACTCCTCCAGTAATTACAGTTCCATCAGATCAGACTTTTACAACTACAGACCCTGCTGGATATGTTTATGACTTTTCAGTTAGTGCAACTGATAACGTGGCAATTGACATCTATGGACCAAGTAATGCAGGTCCCGGAATTTTTTGTGTTGATTTGATAACAAATTCAACATCACCACCCGGTACATTATTTCCAGTTGGAACTGGTGATAGTAATCATGTAGTTTGTAGTGTAGCTGATATAAATGGAAATCATGCCAGTGCAACTTTTATTGTTACAGTAATTTATGAAGCAGTAGATACAACTCCTCCAGTACTTTCACTAGGTAGTCTAACAGGTACTTCTGTTGTTCCTAATTCTTCCATTTTTGATCTACGTGATGTTATGAAAACTGAAATTACTGCAACCGATGCTAGTGGAATTTCAACTATCCCCCCTGCCATATCCGTCTCGTCTACTTTTCCCAATGGAAATTCTTCTGATCAAATTAAAGATGATGGTAACGATGGTATGGTATGGTGCGACAATTCCCAATATTGGTATAATGGTGGTGTAGTAATTACACTACCTGTCGGAGAAACTACGATAAAATGTGCAGTGTGGGATAATTCTGAAAATTTTACAATTGAATCCTTTACACTTGTTGTTTTAGAAGATCATGTCGATACAACTCCATCTCAATCATACACCGTATTAGTAAATGAAATGGGAGGTTCTATCGCTGCAAATGATCCTGGAGGTTGTGCTAGCTTTAATCCACAAACATGTTACACGCCTTCTGATATTACAATAAACGTTGGAGATTCTGTTACATGGGTCAACAATGATTCCACCAATAATTGGTACACGCTAATGGGTAATTGGGGAAGTTTAGCTTCATCAAGTGGTGATAATGCCTGTGATGGACCTGGAAAATTAGCTTTGGATATGTGTGGTGTATCTGGAAATGACCGTACAAGTTGGACTCATACTTTTGATGCAGTTGGTACATACAATTATCATGATTGGGTTTATCAAAATTCAGCACAAAGACCTGAAGGTGTTGTAAATGTAGTTGCTAGTGGAGCCCCAACACCGGTAGCCGTAGCAGTATTAGCAGAGGCAGCATCTAACTTTGCACCTGAAATCTCTCCAATAATTGGCAGTGCAAACTACCTTTCACAGACAAATCAACAAGCCCATGAATTTTCAGGCAATACTGCAAAAGTCTATGTCACATTTAATGAAAATGTCCCAACATTGGGAAGTCTTGTAAATATAATTTCGGTATTTCCAAATGCACAAACTGGTGTATCCCTAAATAATGTAAATGTCCCATACACCTTGACATATCCCGGAGGAGTTGAGGAAGGAACCATCACAAGTATCAACACAAGTGATCATTACGATATGGTACTATCTATCAACAATGCACCGGTTGCAGGTCACTATACTTTTCAAACTGAATTAATTAGTACATCATTTGATGTGTATGATCCAAATACTGCAGAAGGTCAACAGGCATCACAAGTAGCAGAAGAAAATAACTCATCACAAATTTCTACAATAACAGCAGAGTATGTGGATCAATCTGATGATAGATTTTTCGCAAATGAATCATTTACTATACAGGGAAATTGGAATAAGCCTGGTCAATCAAATCAAGCAAATACAAACCAATGTCATGTTTGGGTTTCTTTGAATGTCTATAATTCTGGAGGCTCGTACCAACAATGTACAACTTCATTCCCTCTCTACATAATGTATTATCACCCAGATACAGGAACTGAATCCAGAAGTACCACCCTATACACTACATTGAATGTTGATTCAAATGGAAATTTCAGTACGACCCTAAATGCTAATGACATTGCATATGCAGGTCCTGGTCATTATGCCATTAGAGCAGAACCTAGTGTTAATGATGTATTTGCTGGTTTAGATTTCTGGTTAATTGAAGAAAATCCAAATGCTTCAATTCAAATTACTGCAGATAAAACCACACTTGATAGAAATATTCAAAATGACTTTGCAGAAGTTACTATAAACTATCAAAATCTAAACTCTGTTGCAGCTTTCATTATACAAACTCCTGATGGAGTAGACCATAATGTTGGAGGATTCTCAACTAATGCATATCTTACTTCAGGACAACAAGGAATGACCACAGGCAATGTTGGAATTTATGACTTTACAAATAACTTCAATTCATTTATGTATGTTATAGATGATGGTGCAACTCGTGGAGAATTAGAATTCCAAATAATTGGTACGCCTCAAATCTTGGCTAATAGTACAATTGCAACAGTTGCAGAATCTGGATTCTCACCAGATTGTGTTGAAACAGGTTGTTACACTCCAACTACGTTAACTGTTAATGTTGGTGATTTGATAAACATGACAAACACCGACCCAACTGGATTACCACATACATTTACAGCAGGAACAGTAGAGGGATTTGCACAAAACCCTTCAGGTGTATTTGATTCTGGATTTATGGAAGCAGGTGATTCATTTACATGGACTCCACAAACAGATGTTGATCAACCATACTATTGCATACTACACCCTTGGATGGTTGGAACAATTGTTGTTGGTGATGTAGATGTAGTAGAAGCTGAACCAACACCACAACAAGCAGAAAACTTTACTGTTGAAATGACAGAAAATGGATTCAGTACAAATGAGTTACAAATTAACGCTGGAGACTCTGTGACATTTATCAATACGCACTATGTAACAGATATCAATGTCGAGCCACATGCAATCTCAGATCCGTTTGCTGTACCGTACACTGAGCATAGTTATTGGATAATTGATGACTCAACTCCAGAACGAGTTTACAACTTTGATAGTTGTGAGTCATACGTATTCTATGACAGATTCTT
>CAJQSS010000027.1 GCA_905616385.1 uncultured Candidatus Nitrosopumilus sp.
GGTGATGCAGGAAATAAAATTATCATTGAAGAAAGAATTGATGGCATTGAAGCATCATACATTGCCCTATCTGATGGAAATGTAGCACTTCCCATGGCATCTAGTCAAGATCACAAGAGAATTTTTGATGATGACAAAGGCCCTAATACTGGAGGTATGGGTGCCTATTCTCCAACTCCTATTGTTACTGACATACTGGCAAAAAAAATTCAGGAAGAAGTAATTGAAAAAACTATTCATGCGATGAAAAATGAAGGAATTTCCTTTAAGGGATTTTTGTATGCTGGTATAATGATTAAAGATGATATGCCATATGTTTTGGAATATAATGTTCGTATGGGTGATCCAGAATGCCAACCAATTACGATGAGAATGAATTTTGATTTGTATGATTATTTTGTTGCAAGTGTTGATGGTACATTATCTTCTATGCCTTCACTTTCTTGGAAAGACCAATTTGCTGTATGTGTTGTTTTAGCATCCAATGGATACCCAGGATCATATCCAACAAATGACGAAATCACTGGTTTTGATTCTATTTCAAATGACACTAATGTTTTTCATGCTGGAACCAAAAAATCTGATGGAAAAATTTTTTCTAATGGCGGACGTGTTTTGGGAGTTACTTCTTTGGGTGATTCTTTAGCTTCTGCAATAAGTAATGCTTATTCTGCAATTGAAAAAATTGTTTGGTCTAGCAAATACTGTAGAAAAGATATTGGAAAAAAGGGTTTATCTTATTTTTGAGTTTGAAACATTCTATCTTCAGTTATAATCCAGTTTATGTTTATGTCGTGTTCTGATTTTGGAATATTTTTAATAATTTGTTTTTCTAATACTAGTGAAATTGTAATAATATCTTTTTTTGCTAAAAATTTATCATAAAATCCGTGACCATATCCTAATCTAACTCCTGAAGGTGATATTCCTACTGTTGGGACAACTATGATGTCCAAATCATTGTCTACTTTACAATTTTCTTTAGGCTCCATAATATCAAAATTACCCATTTCTAGGCTTGAAAAATCTACAATTTTTCTAAATTCCATATTTTCTCCAATGACTTTTGGTAAAAATACTTCTTTTCCTTTACTGATTAATTCTTGAATTATATCTTGAGTTAAAATTTCACTACCTATTGGATAATACAGCCCTATTTTTTGAGCATCCTTGAATGCATATACTTTGTTTATTCTTTTTTGCATTTTTTTACTTGCAATTTTTAATAAATCAAAAGATGTGTTATCTCTTCTTTCTAGAAGAAGTTCTCTTAGTGCTTTTTTTTTATTATCTTCCAATTTGAGTTCCAAGTGATGCTGCAGTAATTGTATTTTTTAATAACATTGCAACTGTCATTGGGCCCACTCCACCTGGAACTGGAGTAGCAAATGATGCTTTTTCAATAATTTTTTCATAATCACAATCTCCCACCAAATGCTCTACAAATCTTGATATTGCAACATCAATTACAATTGCTTCTTCTTTGATCATTTCTGGGGTAAGAGTAAATTTTGTTCTATCTCCTACTGCTGTAATAATTATATCTGCTGATTGACAAAATTGCTCAATATTTTTTGTTTTGGAATGACATGTAATTACAGTTGCATTTTTTTCTAACAGTAAATGGTAAAGTGGTTTTCCTACAAGATTACTTCTGTTAATTAGTACTATGTTTTTACCTTCCAGTTCAATATTGTGATAATCAAACATTTCCATAACTCCTGATGGAGTACATGCTACAAGAACTGCTTTCTTCATTGCTAATAATCCTGCATTATGTGGAGTAAGTCCATCCACATCTTTTATTGGTGAGATACGTGATGTGGTGATAAATTCATTCAAATGTTTTGGTAATGGTAATTGAACTAAAATTCCATGTACTGATACATCTGCATTTAATTCATCTATGATATTGTTAAGTCCCTGCTGAGTTACACTCTCATCAAGTTTGTGGTCTTTGGTGAGAATTCCTACTTCTTCGCATGCTTTGTGCTTATTTTTTACATATGTTGCAGAAGCTGCATTACTCCCAATCAAAACTGTGGCTAAACATGGGTTAATTCCTTCTGTTTTTAGCTCATCTGTTGCTTTTTTGACTCTATCTTTGACTGTTTGAGCAATAATTTTTCCATCAATCTTAATTCCAGTCATGCTAATTTCATGATTTATTGATATTTAATTCTTGGAATTATTGTCAAGAATTTGAGAAAGGAAATTAAATGGGTTGTTTTTTACTATCTGTATGTTTGTGATGATGGCTGATATACAACTCAAAGAAGATGCAGAAGATGATTTCAAAACTTTGTTCTCTGAATCCAATAAAATTTTGTCCTCTTTCCCTGGATTTGTATCAAGAAGATTTCTAAAATCAAATGATGGTGGTTATCGAATAATTGTTGAGCATGAAACTAAAGAAACTTTTATGACAATGATTCAAAGTCCAGAACATCAGGAATTTCATCCAAAATTACATTCTTTTATGAGTGTAGAACCTGTGAAAAAAATATTCACTGTAGCTGCTGAATAAATTGAAACTTGAATTCAATTTACAAGATAATTTAGAAAAAATCAAAAAAGGTAATTCATATTTTCATACTTTCATCAATAAGGATAGCCTTGCTACTGGTATTTTGATATTAAAACCAGGAGAAGAAGATACACAAGAGCCTCATGAAAGTGACGAAGTATATTTTGTAATTTCTGGAAATGGATATCTCAAAATTAAAAATAAAAATTATAAAGTTTCAAAGGATAAGTTATTTTTTGTTGCAAAGGGAGTACCCCATTATTTTCATGCTAATACCAAGGAACTGCAAGTTTTATATTTTTTTGGTGGCTCTGATTCTTAAGAGATATGCGTTTTTCTTCCTAATACTTTGATTTTTTTTCTAGCAAATAGATTAACTGCTTCAGGATAAATTCTGTGCTCCTCTTTTAAAATTTTTTTAGAAAGTAATTTTTCTGTATCTTTTTCTTTAATTTCTACAACTGCTTGAATTATTACTGGACCTGTATCCATACCTGAATCTACAAAATGTACTGTACATCCAGAATATTTTGCACCATAATCTAATGCTTGTTTTTGTGAATTCAATCCTGGAAATGCTGGTAATAATGCTGGATGCATATTGATTATTCTATTTTTATATTTTTTTATAAATCCTGGACTAATTATTCTCATAAACCCTGCAAGACAAACAAGACCATTTTTTGGTGTAACTCCATAATTTGCAAGTATATTCATTATTTTTTTATCATATTCTGTTCTATTTCCTTTGAAATTTTTACTTTCAATTACTTCTATGTTTACTCCTAGTTTTTTTGCAATTTTCAAACCTTTTGCATCTGAATTATTTGAAATAACCACAGCTGGATTTATTGGAATTTTTTTTGTTTTAATTGATTTTAAAATGGACTCCATATTGCTTCCACGTCCTGATATTAGAATTCCGAGATTTAGCAACTAGTCAATACTAAATCAAACCTGTCATTTATATCAAATCCATTATTTTTTATTTTTATTGCCTAGTAAAGTCAGGATGACAAAAAATGGAATCCTGTGTGAAGTTAATGAAAAACGTGTTTACTTGGATCCTAAAAAAACTGATTTAGATGGAATCAATTTTGTTTCTCATGCTCATTCTGATCATTTACCCTCAAAAAACGGTGGTACCATTTTATCTTCTATTGAAACAAATGAAATTTCCGGAATTCGTGGATTCAAAATGGAAAATCATGTTGAATTCCTTGATGGTTTTTCATTAATTGATAGTGGTCATGTACTAGGTTCTAAAGGATTATTGTTTGACGATATTTTCTATACTGGCGATATTTGCACACGTGATAGAGGATTTTTAAAAGCTGCAAAAATTCCTTCATGCAAAACACTAATCACTGAATGTACTTTTGGTTTACCTGAATTTACATTTCCTCCAATTGATGAAATTCAAAATCAGGTTAATCAATTAATTGCTGATCTTTATTCAAAAGGAATTCCTGTAATTTTAATGGGTTATCAGCTTGGAAAGGCGCAAACCTTGACACAAATGTTTGGTCATTGGGATCCTCTATATCTTCATGATTCAATAAAAGAAATGAATGCCCTTCATCAAAAATTTGGCGTATCTCTTAAGAATTGCATTGGCCATTCTGAAGCTCAAAAAAATGGGTTATTAGATAAAAAACCGTGGGTTATGGTCACTCCTGTATTATCTGCAAAAAATAAGTTTCTTCAAGAAATGAAATCAAAATATGGTGCAATAACAATTGGTTTTAGTGGATGGGCCCAATCTAAGAAATTCTCTTTTGGACGTCGTGCTGATTATTCTGTAACTATGAGTGATCATTGTGATTTTAATGAACTTGCAGATATGGTGGTACAATCTGGTGCCGAACAAGTTTACACTATACATGGTTTTGTTGATGAATTTGCAGCACATTTGAATAAAATTGGAATCAGTGCTCAACCTTTAGTTAAAAATTCTTTAGATGATTTTACTTAGTAAATTCTATACATTTACAATCTGCTACTAAGCATGTTTCCCCATTTCTAATGTGATTGTGAGAAAAATGTTTGCATAATTCATTTTTGCAAATTCTTCTTTGTGTTTCTTTTTTTACTACTATTTGGGCAATCGAATTTGCTTTTTCTTTTGAATACCCTTTTTTATCGATATAGAAATGAACTATTCCGTTGTATAGAAAATTTGGATTAAATTGTTTTTCAAGCATTATTTTCTCCTATGCCCACGTCTCAAACTCTTTCTTTCATGATCTTTACAATCACATTTTTCTTCTTCACATAATTTTCGTTCTAGTATCCACATACATTCTATATGTGATTATGATATTTCAAATTCTCGATACTTTAACTTGCCAAATGTTTATTTTTTTATGATATTTTAAAAAATTATTAGATAATGAATTCAAGATAACGCGATTACTTTTTCACATCTATTGTAACCTCGTTATCTTTTTTTTGAGTCTTTTATCATCAACGTATTCTCATACATTGACAGTCTGGTAGACATTACCGTTAGTTATATGTTATAATCAAATTTAACTAATTCTTCTACTTTTCTTAACATTCGTTTAAAATATAATGAAACCATTTGCATCTATTTACTATTTTTTTTCTATGATAATCTTTTTTAAAAAAAACTTTCTAGTTTAGATGTGGGGTTTTTATCAAATTTTAGAAAAGACTTAGAAAATGCAAAAAGAAACAAGGCTGCAAATATCAATGGGAAAAACCTTAAGGGTCTACTCACAAAATTCAAAGAAGAACGAGATACGATTGAAAGAGACACTGGGACTAGGCCTCAAATAGATCATACCACTCAAATGTTTATGCAAAAAATTCTAAATGTCTGGATTGCAGAAGGTAAGGAAATCGACGAGGAAAAATTTTGGATAGAAGTTGATTATAATAGACAATTTACTCATTCTGTAGAATACTATGAACGAGAAAGATGATTTTAATTTTGGAATTGATTTAATTGGATAGAGAACGATTACGAGTAAAAAGTGGTAGAAGTAAAGGTTGCAAAGATTGTATTGTTCATCGATGCATTCCTAGCAGCTGTGATTGCGATTGTCATTGTTAATAATTTTATTTCAAAATTATACCTATGTCCATTAGATTCATGTGTGTGAAATCTGTTTTGATGTTTCCTTTTTGTTTTTGAAAGAATCTCGACGAATCACTATTTTTCAAAAATTCTTTCATGATGTTTAGATCTACTTTGATGTTTTCTACAATTGCACCTGCAAAATTAGAATTTCCATCTATTCCATCAGTTCCCATAGATGCAATTGTTATTTTTTTTAATTTCTGAGTATTTTTTAAAATTCTCAAAACTAATTCTTGATTTCTTCCTCCCTGACCTTTTCCTAAAACTTTGACTGTTGGCTCTCCTCCAAAAATTAAACACGTTTTTTGTTCTTCTGGGATTTTTTCCAGAATTTTTTTAACTACTTCCTTAATGTCTCCAAAAATTTGCATTTTGATAACTTTGTATCCTTTTATTTTTGCTTCTTTTTCCATTGATTCTAAACAATTACTGTTACTTGCTACAATATAATTTTCTATTTTGGCATGTTTTGGAGTTTCAGATTTTTGATTATGTACCCCATTACCTAAAATTTGTAACACTTCAATTGGAATTCTCTTTTTTAATCTGTACTTTTCTATAATATCCATTGCATCTTGATATGTTGTGTTATCCATGTATGTTGTACCTGATGCAATTGATGATAGATCATCGTTTTCAACATCTGACATTATCAGACCCATTCCCTGGCATTTCATATTCTCTACTAGTTTACCACCTTTGATTTTTGATAGATGTTTTCTAACGCAGTTGAATTCTTGAATTGTTGCTCCTGATTTTAGTAATAAGTCTGTGACATGAACTTTATCACTAAGTGTGATTTCATCTGGCATTGCAAGTAATGATGAACCTCCACCTGAAACAAGAAAAATAATTAACTCATTACTTTTCTTATTGTTGACAAATTTCATTACTTCCTTTGCTGCTTTTACACTAGTTTTGTCAGGTTTTGGATGACTTGAATTAAAAATCTGAAATTTTTTACTCTTAATTTTTGCTTTTGTACCTTTTGGAATAACAATTATGCCACTTTTTATTGAAATAATTGAATTTATTGCCCTAGTCATGGAATCTCCAGCTTTTCCAAATGCGATTGTATAGATGTTAGAATATTTTTCAATATTGAATATTTTTCCATCTATTTTAATTTCATTTGGTGTAACATAATTTGATATGATGTTCTTTGGATTTGCTGCTTGAAGACCTGCTTCTAAAATTTCTAAACACTCTTTTTTCTTTTCAGTATTTGCCAATTCCTCAAAATTTTGAATAATCATATGATTTACATCACTGTAAGATATAATAAACAACCCAATGATGTTTTTTTATGCACACAGTACGCATTCCAAAAGTTATTAATTTTGGAGAAAATGCACTTGGTGAAACAGAATATCCAAAAAATGCCCTAGTTGTTACAACCGTTCCGCCAGCATTGTCTGACAAATGGTTAGCAAAAATGGGAATTCAGGATTATATGTTATATGACCAAGTAAAACCTGAACCATCAATCGATGATGTCAATAAGGTTATTTCTCAATTCAAAGACAAAAACCCTTCAATTCTAATTGGATTGGGTGGTGGAAGTTCAATGGATGTAGTAAAATATGCTGCACCTGAATTGAAAAAGCAAAAAATTCTAATTCCAACTACATTTGGAACTGGAGCTGAAATGACAACCTATTGTGTTCTAAAATTTGATGGAAAAAAGAAATTGTTACGTGAAGACAGATTCTTAGCTGACATGGCTGTAGTTGATTCATACTTTATGGATGGAACTCCAGAACAAGTCATCAAAAGTTCTGTCTGTGATGCATGTGCTCAAGCTACTGAAGGCTATGATAGCAAACTCGGTAATGACTTGACTAGAACATTATGCAAACAAGCATTTGATATTCTTTATGATGCAATCATGAATGACAAACCAGAAAACTATCCATATGGTTCAATGTTATCTGGAATGGGATTCGGAAATTGCTCAACAACATTGGGACATGCATTGTCCTATGTATTTTCAAATGAAGGTGTACCTCACGGTTATTCCTTATCATCTTGTACTACAGTTGCACATAAGCATAACAAATCAATCTTCTATGATAGATTCAAAGAGGCAATGGATAAACTTGGCTTTGATAAATTAGAACTCAAAGCTGATGTTTCTGAAGCTGCTGACACTGTCATGACAGATAGAGGTCATTTGGATCCAAATCCAATTCCAATATCTAAAGATGATGTCGTAAAATGTCTTGAAAATATCAAAGCAGGCAATCTGTAAAAATTTATTTTTTTACCTCTTTTTCTTTTATTTAGGAACTGCGAAATTGGTAGATTACTCAAACCTTTTATTATAATGATTTGGAATCATATCAATTGGCAAGTAAAAAACTAAAGTTTGGTATTCAAAACGGACTAAATGTTGCTAGAGCAGGCTATACTGAAGATCAGATTCTTACTGCATGTATGCTTGCTGATAAAACTGGATATGATTCTATTTTCTATATGGACCACACAAATGTCCCACAATGGAAAAATGCAACTGTTTTAGATCCATGGGTTATGCTATCTGCAATTGCTGCAGTTACAAATAATGTTGAATTAGGAACTTGTGTTACTGATGCTATTCGACGACATCCATCAAATATTGCATTAGCTGCAATAACTCTTGATAGAATTTCTAAAGGTAGAGCAATTCTTGGTATTGGTGCTGGAGAGGCACAAAATCTTAAAGAATTCTGTATTCCGTTTGAAAAACCTGTTTCAAAATGGGCTGAACAAATTGAAGTTATTAAAACACTATATCATTCTGATCCTGATAATACCGTAGATTATGAAGGTAAATATTACAAATTAGAACAAGCATGTCTACAGGCTGCTCCAATTAGAAAACCACATCCACCAACTTACATGGCATCTGGCGGTAAACGTACTTTGGATTTAACAGGAAAACTTGGTGAAGGTTGGTTACCAATTGGCTACACTCCAGAATTATTTGAAGATCACAGAAAGCAAATTGAAGTTGCCATGGACAAATATGGAAGAAGTCAAGAAGATAAAGATAATTTTGAAATGGCATTGGATATTGACGTATATTTCTCTGAAGATGCAGAAGCTTCATGGGCAAGAATGAAAGAAGCTGTTAAAGTTAGTTTGTTTAAACCTGAAATTTTGAGAGTACATGGATTAAAAGAAATTGAAGGATTTGATTTTGTAAAATACTTTACAGAATATTCCATGTCTGATCAAAGTTGGATTGTTAAAATGCGAGAAGCTGCAACTAAAATTCCAGATGATATTGCAAGATCATCTACTGCAGTTGGTACTCCTGAAGATGTTATACCTGTTTTTGAAAGATTTATGGATGCTGGTGTAAATCACTTTGTTATTAGATTCTGGGGTAGCAATTACTTTGGTTCTATTGATAAGTTTGCAAGTAAAGTTATGCCTGTATTACGTGAAAAATACAAGCAAAAACACGGTTAATTCTAAATTAATAGAATCTTATTTACAGTGTTAATATTTTAGATGTCATTATGGATGATAATATTCCTGATACTGTAAAAAAATGTCTTGATATTTTAGATGAAAATTTAGAAATTTTATCTAATATTGAATTTGATTTGAATGATGAAAAAAATGATGAATTAGTCCCAGACATGCAACTTCATCATCTGTATGATATGACTGAGGATGTTGCAGAATCTGAGAAAATTAAACATGCTGAATTTAAATTAATTCAAAGACAATCTGAAGATTAATTTCACAATATACTGTTAATCCCGTGGTTTGTGGTAAGCCCCCATCTGCTACACATAGAAGATAGATTTTTTGAAATCTTCAGAGTTTCTTTCAAAATTACATTCTTTACATACTTGCCAACTTCTTTTCTTTAGATCTGGTAATACTGATTCATAACTTACAGAATACATTTTTCCGCCACATGATGGGCATGATAATGGAATATCTATTTGTATGTAATTATATTGTCTAATTTTGAATATAAGGCGCACGTAGAATTTATCAATCGTTCTTTTGTTTGTATTTTTATTTTTCAACAAGGAAGCACTTGTTGAAGAATCTGCATTGAATTTGTAACTGGTGTCATAGGCTTCAATAACAATACTAAGTGAAAGCTAAAATTTCATTATTTTCATTTTGTTCTATAAATTTTTCTTTTTCTTCCTTTCTTTGATTTATTTTACAATAAAAGCAGGTTTTAGTATTATTATCATGCATACAGTAATCCATATTTTGAAAAGTTCATTGTTTTATTTTAACGAATTTTTTTAATTATTTACATATGTTAATTTTTCTTAAATTTTCTTAATATTTTTTAATTATTAACAATATTTTACTTTAAGAGCAATAAACCATAGTAGAATTAATGGTAAAATTAATACCTAGAATCTATGCCTGATTAACTTTGTTTTTTCAACGTAAAGTTCAAGATTAATAATTTCTCTAATCTTCTTCTTGAATAAATTCAGATATTTTTTGAATATGAGAATGAAAATACTCTTGAATTATTTCCTGATCATTAAATTTACCTAATGCTGTGAATGTGGTATCCATTATTTTTAGAATGGATTGTAGCCTTTTGTTTACAGTTGTATGGGGAATTAATTTTAACAATTCTTGATCTTTTAATCCTGCCATAACAGTAATGGCTCTATCAATTTCAGCCTGAATAAGTTTAAACAAATCTTTTACACGTGGAGTTAATTTGTAAGAACCTGTCCTTGACCTTGACCTTGACTCGGTTCTAATCTGATAGGGCAGTTTTTTGATTTCAGTTAATACTATTTTTTGATTAATTTCAAATATTTTCAAAATTGATTGAAAATCTTCATCAGTTTGAGCCAATATTTTTTATAACTCTATATTATCATAATAGGTTATGGGAGAACCATTAACTACATACGATAACTTGAATGAAGATATTCAATTTACTGAAGAAGAGACAACAGAACTTTTGAGTCTAAGTGAAAAAGAAATATTGGTTTTAATGCTTTCTGAAATGAAAAAGCAAACTGCATTAATGTCAAAAAATTAGACGTCACAACTTGATTTGTATCTTGATTCGCTGTAATTTTTTAGAGTCACTCTAAAGATTTTTAATGATTTTGTGAATTATGTTGATGTTTCTTTTTTGAAGATTGCTTTGCTTTTCTTTTAGTTTGTTGTTTGAGTAATCTTTTCCTTGTTCGTTCTGTAGCCTTTGTAGAACCTTGAATGATTTTTGTTTTACTTCCATCTTTTAACATGATTTCTTTTCCTTTGAATCTAAATTCTACATCTCTACATTTGATGTAGTATCTTCTAAGGCTGAAAAATATTCTGTTGTTGGTTCCATGCATTTCTTTAACTTCTTTTGTCTTTTTTAATTCATTGAGAATGTTTCGAAGTACACCTTTATCGATATCTGTTATTCTATGTAATTCTCTAAACCAGATAAATTTTGATTCTGCTCCCCATTCTTCTAACACTCCTATCACTTCTTTTGTTATTTCTTCTACCTCTTCATTTGGTGTCATTATTTTTACTAAATTATTCCTAAATTTAGCAATTTACATTAATGAAAAGTTTGAATCAATAAAGTCAATTTTTAGAATGTTTTATCTTTTTGATAATTTTTGTAATTATTTACTATGAGTAATCAATTAAGAGACGAATGTACTGAATTGGGATGTAAAATACTCCAAATTAAAGAACTAGCAAAAGAATTAGATGCTGAATAATTTCATCTTTTTGATTTTTTCTTTCTTTCTTTTAATCTAGATTTAGTTACTTTTACAGACTGTTTTTGATTGTTTTCCATTTTTTTAGCTATTGAATCAATTTGGTTGATAATTTTTGTTTGTTCTTCTATTACGTCTACTTTCAGAAGTTTCTTTTTTAATTTTTTTAACTGATTTGAATAACTATTGAATTCTCCTCTTAAATCATTTAGATATGGATCATCCATAATGATTTTAAAATCTTCTTATATTTTAGGTATTTTTTTCTTGATATTTTGATCTTAATTTATAATATTATTTCTAAAAACTAATTTATGCAACTTGTTGGTATTCTTGAAATTAAATCCTATGAAAAAATTAAAGAATTTCTCAATGATGAACATGTTGGACGAATATCTAGTATTGATGCAAATGGTTTTCCTCAAATCATCCCAATGAATTTTGTTTTTCGAAGTGATGCTGTCTACATGCATTCACATGTGAAAGGTGAAAAATTAGATAATATTTATAAAAATAATAAAGTTGGTTTTGAGGTTGATAGGGAATTGGAATTTTTACCTTCTTATTTTGAGGATCCTCACAATGCCTCTTTGGCTGATACTTTGTACATTAGTGTCGTGATCAAGGGAATTGCTTCTTTTGTTTCTGATAGAGAAGAAAAAACTTTAGCTCTAAATGGGTTGATGGAGAAATATCAACCTGAAGGATATTATGATCCACTAAAATCTGATATGCGTGTTTTGGATGCAGTTAGTGTCATTAAAATTACTCCTCAAACACTTCATGGAAAATATAAGATTGGTCAAGACATGAATTCAAACGATCGAATGGATTTAGCTAAAAAGATTCTTGAAAAGAATTCATCTACTGCCAAAACTACTCTCAAGATTATGGGTTTTGAAGAAATTGATGGTGGATTACGAATGATTGATGAACCTAAGTGGTAATTTATTTTGATATCACCATTGCTTTAAATTCAGTTTTTAGTGATTGTAATTGTTGCAACAAATTTCTAAGTTTCACTTGGTATCTGATTATGTTCCTACTGGTGATCAACCTCAAGCTATTGACGCTTTAGTTGAAGGTGTCAAAAAAAAGTCCGTCCAAACTTTACTTGGTGTTACAGGAAGTGGAAAGACTTTTTCGGTTGCTAATGTGATTGCTAGAACTGGTAAAAATACACTTGTAATTTCTCATAACAAAACTCTTGCTGCACAACTGTATGCTGAATTAAAACAATTTTTCCCCAAAAATAATGTTGGTTATTTTGTTTCATATTATGATTATTATCAACCTGAAAGTTATCTTCCACAAACTGATACTTACATTGAAAAAGATACTCAGATTAATGAAAAAATTGAGAAATTAAGATTAGAAGCAACTGCAATGTTGTTATCTGGTGAACCTACAATCATTGTTTCTACAGTTTCTTGCATCTATTCTCTTGGGAATCCTCAAGAATGGAAGGACTCTTCAATTTCGGTTAGTACTGGAGATGAAATTAAAAGAACTGATTTGATTCGAAAATTAGTTGATGCCAGATATGAAAGAAATGATCTTGAGGTTGCTCCTGGCAATTTCAGAGTAAAGGGTGATACAATCGATATTACTCCAGCTTATTCTGAAGATATTGTTAGAATTTCTATGTTTGGTGATGAGATTGAAAAAATTACTTTACTTGATCATGTTTCACTAAAAGAAAAAAAGAAAATAACTGATATGATAATTTTTCCTGCAAAACATTATCTTATTGACAAGAATGTTACTAAAAAAGCTGTTAAATCTATTCGAGATGAATTAAAATATCATTTGCCAAAATTAAATGAACTTGAAAAACAGCGTCTTGAAATGAGAACAAATTATGATTTAGAAATGATAGAAGAATTAGGTTATTGTTCTGGAATTGAAAATTATTCAAGACATTTTGATGGACGTAATGAAGGTGATAAGGCATTTTGTTTAATGGATTTTTTTGGAGATGATTATCTTTTAGTAATTGATGAATCTCATGTTACGTTACCCCAATTACATGGTATGTACAAAGGTGATTATTCTCGAAAAGATAAACTTGTAACATATGGATTTAGATTGCCTAGCGCATATGACAATAGACCTTTAAAATTTGAAGAATTTGAAGAATATATCCAAAATACTATTTTTGTTTCTGCAACTCCTTCTGATTATGAAAAAAAGATATCTACAAAAATTGTTGAACAATTAGTAAGGCCTACTGGATTACTTGATCCTCAAATTGAAATTAGACCTACAAAAGACCAAATGGATAATTTAATTTCTGAAATTAACAAAAGATCTAAGAATTCTGAGCGTGTTTTAGTAACTACTCTGACTAAAAGAATGGCTGAGGATTTAGCTGAGTATCTCTCAAAAAAAGATGTTAAAGTGAGATACATGCATTCTGAAATTGATGGATTACAACGAACTGAAATTATTCGTCAATTACGCCTAGGAGAATTTGATGTTTTAGTTGGAATCAATCTTTTACGAGAAGGTTTGGATATACCTGAGGTTTCTCTGGTGGCAATTTTAGATGCTGATAAAGAGGGTTTTTTGAGAAATTTTACTAGTCTAATTCAAACTTGTGGTAGAGCTGCAAGAAATGTAGCTGGTACTGTAATAATGTATGCTGATACTAATACAAAATCTATAAAAAATACTGTAGATGAAACTAACCGACGTAGAAAAAAACAAATTTTATACAATGAAAAACATGGAGTAACTCCTAAAACAATTATGAAATCTGTTCCAGAACAAGAAATTATACTGGACGAATCAAAACTAAAATCAATACACGATCTTAGAAATGATGTAATTGATTTAGATGCCCAAATGAAAAAATATTCTGAAGAATTAGATTTTGAGCAAGCAATTGCTTGTAGGGATAGAATAAAAAGATTAGAAAAGGAAATTGAATATAGAAATGATAGATAATAAATTAAAAATTCGAGGCGCACGTCATCATAATTTAAAAAATATTGATGTTGATATTCCAAAAAATAAATTAGTTGTAATTAGTGGTTTGTCTGGTTCTGGAAAATCTACTTTAGCATTTGATACCATTTATGCTGAAGGACAACGAAGATATGTTGAATCTCTTTCTTCCTATGCTCGTCAATTTTTGGAGATGATGGATAAACCTGATGTTGATTCTATTGAAGGATTATCTCCTGCAATTGCAATTCAACAAAAAACTACTAGTAAAAATCCGCGCTCTACTGTTGGTACAACTACTGAAATTTATGATTACATGCGTTTACTTTATGCTCGAATTGGAATTCCTCACTGTACAAATTGTAAAAGAAAAATATCTACACAATCTATTGAAAGAATTTGTGATTCTGTACTCAAAGATTTTTTGGGACAAAAAATATTGATTCTATCTCCACTTATTCAAAGAAAAAAGGGTACCTATGAGAAACTCTTTGAACAAATCAAAAAAGATGGATATTCTAGAATTCGATTGAATGGTGAAATTTTGAGCCTAGATGATGGTATTCCTCCATTAGATCGACAAAAATGGCATAATATAGAAATCGTTGTGGACAGAATCTCTACAAATAAATCTGAAAGATCTAGAATTTTTGAGGCTATCCAAACTGCAATCAAAGCATCCAAAGGCGATGTAATGATTTCATCAGATAAATCTGAAACAATCTTTTCTCAAAATAATGCTTGTCCTCATTGTGGATTAACAATTGGTGAGTTAGAACCTAGAAATTTTTCATTTAATTCCCCTTTTGGATTATGTAAAACATGTAATGGGTTGGGAGTTAAAATGGAATTTGATTCTGCTCTAGTAATCCCTGATAAATCCAAGTCTATTTTAGATGGAGCAATTGTTCCTTGGAGTGGGAGATTTTCTGCATTTAGAAAACAAGCATTGAGAACAGTTGGTGAAAAATTTGGGTTTGATTTAATGACTCCAATGGAAAAAATAAAACCAAAACATCTTGAAATTATTTTACATGGAACATCTGATTTAATTGATTTTCAATATAGTTCTAAATCTGGAGATTCTTCATGGAAATATACTAATGCGTTTGAAGGTGTACTTGTAAATCTTCAACGTGTTTTTGTAGAAACTGATTCTGAATCAAAACGTGAATGGCTCAAACAATTTATGCGTGACACTCATTGTAATACATGTGATGGTAAAAAACTAAAACCTGAATCTCTTGCAGTCACCATTAATGATTTGGGAATAATGGATGTATGTGATTTATCCATTACTAATTGTTTTGATTTCTTTTCTAATCTAAAATTGACTGATACTGAACAACATATTGCCAGAGATATTCTTAAAGAAATTAAGGAGCGTTTAGAATTTTTAATTAATGTTGGATTAAATTATCTTACATTAAATCGTCTTAGTTCTACATTGTCTGGTGGTGAATCTCAAAGAATTAGATTGGCTACTCAAATTGGTTCTAATCTTACTGGTGTTTTGTATGTGCTTGATGAACCTACAATTGGATTACATCAACGTGATAATGCGAGACTAATTAAAACGCTAAATAAACTACGAAATCTTGGTAATACTGTCATTGTTGTAGAGCATGACGAGGAAATAATACGAAATTCAGATTGGATAATTGATTTAGGTCCTGGTGCTGGGATACATGGTGGAAATATAGTTTTTGAAGGAACAATCAAAAAAATTTTACAGGCAACTAAATCTATAACTGGAACTTATCTTAAAGATAATTCTTTAATCGTTTTAAAAAATAAAATTCGTAAACCTGAAGGATCATTAATTATTAAAGCTGCATCTGAAAATAATTTAAAAAATATTGATGTTGAAATTCCTTTAGGACTTTTTGTATCTGTAACTGGAGTATCTGGTTCTGGAAAATCTACTTTAATCAATGATGTTTTACTTAAAAGCATAGAGAATCATTTTTCTAAAACTCACATTAGATCTGGTAATCATGAAGAAATTTCTGGTTTAGATAATATAGATAAAGTAATTGCTATTGATCAATCCCCTATTGGTAGAACTCCTCGTTCAAACCCTGCAACCTATATTGGTGCCTTTACTCCTATTCGAGAATTATATTCTAATACTGCATTATCAAAAGAACGTGGATACAAACCAGGACAATTTTCATTTAATGTTGCTGATGGACGATGTTTTGCATGTGAGGGTGATGGTGTTAAACAAATTGAAATGCAATTTCTATCTGATGTATATGTAAAGTGTGATGAATGCAAAGGTAAAAGGTATAATTCTGAAACATTATCTGTGTTATACAAGGGAAAAAATATTTCTGATGTTTTACAAATGACTGTTTATGAGGCGTTAACTTTCTTTGAAAATGTTCCTTCAATTCAAAGAAAATTACAAACTGTTAATGATGTTGGTTTAGGTTACATCAAACTTGGACAATCCTCTACCACATTGTCTGGTGGTGAGGCGCAACGTGTGAAACTTGCTTCTGAATTGTCTAAACGTGGTACTGGGAAAACTCTGTATATTCTTGATGAACCTACAACTGGACTACATTTTGCAGATGTTCAAAAATTATTGGATGTATTAAATCGATTAGTAAATCTTGGTAATACTGTGGTTGTAATAGAACATAATATGGATATCATTAAAAATTCAGATTGGTTGATAGATTTAGGACCTGAAGGCGGTGATGAGGGTGGCCGTATTGTAACTGTTGGTACCCCTTCTGATGTTTCAAAATCCCCTGGTAGCTATACTGGAAAATATTTAAAAAAATTATTGAAAAATGACGTTTGATATTTCTAAAATCCGTATTCCTACAAATCCTGGTATTTATTTAATGAAAGATTATGATGGAAAAATTATCTATATTGGGAAAGCAAAAAATTTGAAAAATCGTGTTCGTTCTTATTTTAATAAAAATCAAAATTATAAAACTCAAAAATTAGTTGAAAATATTTTTGATATTGAATTTGTTTTAACTGACAATGAGAGTGAAGCTTTTCTTTTAGAATCTAATATGATTAAAAAATATAGGCCTAGATTTAATATTGAATTAAAGGATCAACAACGCTATACCTATTTACGATTATCTGATGAAAAGTATCCTAGATTGTTAGTAGCTCGAAGAACTAGAGATGGTAAATTTTTAGGTAAAGGAAAATTTTATGGTCCGTTTACCCAAGGAAGTTCGAAATTACTTACAATCGGAACTTTACGAAAATCATTTCAAATAAGAATTTGTAAAACTCTTCCAAAAAAAGTATGCCTTGAATATCACTTAGGTAATTGTGAAGGTCCTTGTGAATTTAAGGATGCAGAAGAAAAATACCCTGAACATGTAAAAAAATTAGAAGATGTTCTTAAGGGTAAAAATGATACTAAAATTTTTACAAAGAAATTAGAAGATGAAATGCATCAGGCTGCTGAATCTCAACAATTTGAGCGTGCAAAAGATATTCGTGATACACTGATTAGGCTTGGAAGTCTTCAAACTAAACAAAAAATGGAGTATATAAAAAATTCTGATGAGGAATATTTTGGTATTGGAATTCAAGAACAAACTGCAACAATCATGAATTTTAGAATGATTAATGGGGTGATTCGAGATAGTGATAAATTCTTTTTTGATTTGGTAGGCGATAATTCGTTTTCAAATTTTCTTTATCAATATTATTCTACACATAAAATTCCAAAATTTATCATTGTTAGTGAATTTCCTGAAAATCAAAAATTGTTGGAATCTTTACTATCTGCGCAATCTGGATTTACTGTAAAAATAATGACTCCCACCAGAGGTAAGAAAAAAGATATTATGAATTTAATTTTAAAAAATATTCAATTAATTCATTCTAAAGGTGCTAATCCTGGATTAGTTGAATTACAAGAAATTCTAAATTTGCCCTCACTGCCTAATATCATTGAATGTTTTGATATTTCTAATCATGGTGATGAATTTGCTGTTGGCTCTATGTCTAGTTTTATAGGTGGAATTCCAAATAAATCTGGATATAGAAAATTCAAAATCAAAACAATTACTGGAAGGGATGATTTTGCAATGATTGGAGAAATTATTAAAAGAAGGTATTATAGATTACTAGAAGAAAATTCTACATTACCTGATCTAATTTTAATTGATGGCGGTAAGGGACAATTAAATGCAGCTTTGAAATCTTTGAAATCTCTTGGATTAAAACTACCTTGTATATCATTGGCAAAAGAAAATGAAGAAGTATATCTTCCAAAAATTAAAGACCCCATTGTAATTTCTAAAAATAAAGAATCGCTAAAAATTTTACAATTTGCTAGAGATGAAACTCATAGGTTTGGTGTTGCATACAATCGAACTATACGTAAAAATAAAATAAAATAGAAAAAAGGAAATTTTTTTGGTTAGTTAACTGTAACACTACCGACCATCCAAGGATGGACCATACAGAAGTAATCATAGTTACCTGCATCATCAAATGTGAAAGAATAATCTCCACCTGCCATTAGTAGACTGCTGTCAAATACTCCAGATGGACCATCTGCTGGACTTCCACCTGATACAGTATGAGCTGCGTTGTCTACGTTATCCCATTGTACTGTGTCTCCAGTACTGATGGTAATGTCTGCTGGTAGGTAACATGCATTAGATGTTTCACATCCTGGTGCTCCACTTCCCATTGCAGTTTCCACGATATGTGTTTGTGGAACTGCTGCTTTAGCTGCTGCTGCTTTAGCTGCTGCATCGGCTGCTGCATCGGCTGCTGCATCGGCTGCTGCCATTTCTGCTGCTGCCATTTCTGCTGCTGCCATTTCTGCTGCTGCCATTTCTGCTGCTGCATCGGCTGCTGCATCGGCTGCTGCATCGGCTGCTGCCATTTCTGCTGCTGCATCGGCTGCTTCAGCTCTTGCTTCTGCTTCAGCTCTTGCTGCATCGGCTGCTTCAGCTCTTGCTTCTGCTGCTGCTTCAGCTCTTGCTTCAGCTTCTGCACTCATTTGTTGTGTAGGTGCTGCTGGTGAGTTGTCTACTGCACTACCCATTGCTGCAATTCCGACTCCAACTAATGCGATTGCTATAGAAAATACAATTGCTGCTTTGTCTATACTTGCCATAATTAATCGATTTCTAGATAGATAGTAAATAAATCTAATCGTCTATTTCTCACTAATACCAACAAATTGACTGTAATAATTTACTTCAACGGCTGTTTTTAGATATTTTTGAAATATTTACATGAATTTAAAACATCTATTGTAATTTTCATATGATCGCTTTAAATTAACATCAGGTATTGTTAATGATATTCAACAATTATTGGTTTTATGGTTTATTGGATTTATCAAATTTGTAATTACAATTAAGAGATCTCACCGAGTAACTCCCGTTTTCGGTCTTAATCTCTTTTATTTTAATAATTTTCCTGCTAAGTTATTTTGTAAATTTATTAGTTCAAATTCCACTTTTAGTTTTCTTTGTTTTATGAAACTTTGAATAAATTTTATTTTATTTTTTATAAATTCATCTTGTATTGGTATTTGTGTTTTTAATTGCTGATACATTATTTTTTTATCTAATTTTATTTTAATGGAATCTTTGTTTTTAATATTAAATGTTCCAATTCCCCAAAATAACGCTACATGTAATGCAACATATTTTGATTGCATTTTTGTAATTTTATCTTTATAATTTTCTGTCTGTACCCTAGTTTGAGACACAATTGATTCATTTGTTTGAATTACCCATGAAATTTTTTTCAGATTGCCATCTGAATACAGAATATGCTCCAATTGTCAACCAAAAAATGCTCTTTTGTCTATATATTTCGAATACTCTGTTTATGATCATACATTGAAAGATGTAGATATGACAGAATCTCAGGCGTTCTTTTCAAAAATGGTAGATGAGTTAGTTGAATTTTCTGAATTTGATCCTGAATTATCTGATGGAATAAAATGGTTAGATGATCAGGCTCAAAAAAAAGGTATCACATTTTATGACATGGTTTTTGAAGTTTTGTACAAACATGATGTTAATTCTAAAGCAAAAGAATGGCTTAGTACACGAAATTAAAAATTATTTTCTCAAGTCTAAAGTTTTGTATTCGCATCCTTGAGGTCCACAATATTTTCCTACATACACTGCTTTTGGCCTGTATAGTGCAGTTTTTGGTGCTGCCTCTGCAAATTTTTCCTCAATAATGTGGGCTGCCCATCCTACAACTCTTGAAATTGCAAAAATTGGGGTATTGAGATCAACTGGAATTTTTAACATATAATAAATTGATGCACTATACAAATCCACATTTGGATAGATATCTTTTCCTTTTTGTAATTTCATTTCTGAAATTGTTGACGTTTCAATTTTTTCAGTCACATCAAACCATTGCTCATTACTTTTAGCAGCTAATTTTCTTGATAATTCTTTTAACACTTGCGCTCTAGGATCATATGTTTTGTAAACTGCATGACCCATGCCCATTATTTTTTCTCCTTGAACTAATTTTTCTTTAATCCATAATTCAACTTTATCTACTTCACCTATCTCCAATAACATTTTCATGACTTCCGTATTTGCCCCTCCATGTAATTCCCCACTAAGTGCACCAATTGCAGCACTTGCTGCTGAATACATATGTGCCCTTGTAGATGCAACTTGTCTTGCAGTAAATGTTGATGCATTAAATGTATGATCTGCATGAAGTATTAGACAAACATCAAATATTTTTTCAACTTCAGTATCTGGTTTTTCTCCTGACATCATGTATAGAAAATTTGCAGCGTGACTTAATGATGAATCTGGATCAATAATCTCTAAACCATTTCTAATTCTTTGCCAGCTTGCAATGATTGTTGGAACTTTTGAAATTAGGTTTATTGCTTTTTCAATACTTGCATCTTTAGTGGAAAATTCTTCATCATAATACCCTGCAAGTGCTGAAACAAATGCTTGAAGCATATCCATTGGATCTGCATCTCCTCTCCAATTTGCCATATTTTTTTGCATTTGCTTTGGAATGTATCTAGCTTCAACTAATTTTGCATTAAATTCATTTAATTCCTGTTTAGTTGGTAGTTTATCATAAAGTAGTAGATATGCTGTTTCTTCAAATGTTGAATTTTCTGTAAGATCTAAAATGTCAAATCCTCGATAAATTAATTTTCCTTTCTCCCCATCAATATTGGATATTTTTGTATCTGCAACTTCTATGCCTCGCAGCCCGATATTTTTTGTCTCCATATTGAGCCTATCAAAATTGTTCTATTATATTTTCTCTAAAATTGTGATAGTAAATTTAGTAATTAGTCTAATATGGCAACTTTTACTCATAAATGAAAATTTCTAATCAAAAATTAATGAACACTGAAGAGCGTAAAAATTTACAACAATTAGATGAATTGGTCTTAAATGCTTCCCCTGAAGAATTAGAAAAAATTCAGGAAATTGATTATCAGACTCAACTTGATGGTGAATCATTTTATCATATCTATGTTGATTCTGATTCTTTGATTCCTCCTAGTATTAAAAAATCTTAATTTTTATTTTCTTCATTTAAATGAGGGTATTTACAATTTGATAATATATTGGTAATATCTCAAAATAAAATTATTAAAAAAACACCAGCTAAAAAAGTAACTAAAAAAATATCAGCTAAAAAAGTAAATAAAAAAATATCAGCTAAAAAAGTAACTACACCTCAACGAACTAAAGTAATTTGTATTTCACACAAGGAAGATTGTGATGGGATTAGCTCTGCTGCATTAATTCGACAAGCTTTTGGTGGTGATTCTATGTTGGTAGATTATCCTGGTCAAATGGAAGCATTAAACCAAGTTGTACTAGATGAAAAATTGAAAACATTATTTATTTGTGATTTGGGTTTGAGTAAAAAAACACAAGATGAATTTATTGATTTAATGGGTCGGATGAGAAAAAATAAAGTTTCAATAACTTACATTGATCATCATGATATTGATCCAACTGTTGTATCTGCTTTGAAAAAACTCAAAGTTAAAGTCATTCATGATATTAACGAATGTACTACTGTTCAAGTCTATGCTGCATACAAATCAAAATTAAGCGATCATGCCTCTTTTGTTGCAACATGTGCTGCAATTACTGATTACATGGAAGATAGACCTCTAGGTTCTAAATTACTTCAAATTTATGACCGACAATTTGCTTTGATTAGTGCAACTGTGATGACTTACAACATTGTTGGACATCAAAGAGAACCTGATTATCTCCAATACTTAGTAGAAGAATTATCTGATTCCAAATTCCCTCATGATATTCCCAATACTTTTGAATTTGCACAAATCCAGGTAGAAAAATTATCTCAAATGATTGCTAAAGTCAAAAAAGGTATGAAAACGATGACTAATCTTGGACATATGGAAATTTTAGATTCTGGTGCAAGTGGCGCTGTAAATTTTGTAATGGGATTATCTGGAAAAGATGTTGGAGTTGCATACAAGGAAAGAATTGATCATGGAATTTATGCTGTTTCAGTTAGAGGTTCTAAGAATTGTAAAGTTCACTTGGGCAGAATTGTTAATCTTTTGGCAACTAGTCTTGGTGGTTCTGGAGGTGGTCATGATAAAGCATGTGGCGCTGTAGTTCCAAAACCAAAAATTAAGAAATTCCTTACTGAATTAAATAAAAAAATAAAATAATATTTTTACTTAATTTTTTATTTTAAAATTATTTTTCTTTATTCTGAAAATTCAATTACTGCATCAATTTCAGTCATTGAATTCAAAGGTAAACATGCAACCCCTACTGCAATTCTTGAGTGTTTTCCTTTATCTCCAAATATTTCAAAGAATAAATCTGATGCTGCATTAATTACTTTAGGGTGTTGATAAAATTCAGCATCTGAATTTACGAATCCTGACAATCTGACAATTTTTGTAACTTTGTCCAAACTACCTAGTTCTCTTTTTATTTGAGATAAAAGATTGATTGCACACATTCTTGCTGATTTTTGAGCTGTTTTTAAATTCTCATCAGTTACTTTTCCTGTGAATAGTACTTTTCCCTCCTCCATTGGAATTTGACCTGAAATGAATAGTAAATTTCCTGTTTTTATTGCTGGAATGTATGATCCTGCTGGTGTAGGTGGAGTTGGTAATGTTATTCCTAACGATTTTATTTTTTCTTCAATCAATACATTGATCTTTTTTGAGTCTGATTTTAATTTTTACTAATTTTGATGTGTGTTTTTTCTCCTTTATTGGAGTTATTTTGATACACTACTCTTGTCTTGTAACCTTGTTTTTGTAAATATCCATCTAAAATTGAAACCCATGGTAATGAATGACCGCTATTTAGTTTTG
>CAJQSS010000028.1 GCA_905616385.1 uncultured Candidatus Nitrosopumilus sp.
TTTGTCAATTCAAAAATGAAAATGAATCATTACCTAAGATTAAGATTATGATAAGAGCCACAGAGAGATACAAAAATGATTTTAATCAAGAAATTAAAATTGATTTAAGAAATGGGAAAATTATCTCAAAGGAACAATTAGATATCGAAATAAAAATACAAACTCCAATATTTTTAGAAACAATTAATACAAAAAGGAATGAAAAAAATCAACCTAAAGTAACTAAGAAGAAAATTATTACATCTGCATTTGTAAATTTAGAAAAAGATAATGATGTTGAAATTATGTATCTATGTCAAATTTACACACCTGTAATTAGACGATTAATTGATGAATCAAGAGATAAAATTAAAGAATTAACGAGTTGGAAATAAAATTAAAGAATTATTGAGATTTTGGCCACATTGAATTCCAAGTTTCAGCAAACTTTTTCATCATTTCACCATAGGCATTCATTTGTTCCAAACCAGAAGAACTTAGAGCCTTTTGCCAATTTTCAGTAAAACCTTTGAAAACAGAAGCATTTGCATCAGTCATAGATTTTTGCCAATTTTCAGTAAAATCTTTGAATGATTTCATTCCTGCATTAGTCATAGATTTTTGCCAAAGTTCAGTAAAATCTTTAATTGTTTCAGGACTAGACTCTGCATTTGCTTTTTCCCAAACTTGGTTGAATTTAGTTTGCATGTCATTACTGGCGTTTTGGATTTGTTCAAAAAGAGATTTCCAATTTTCAAGAGATTTAGAATATTCTCCCCATAATGAATCCCATTCATTATTTTTTGAATCTGTAGACATTAACTACTGATTACTAGCATTATTCTTAAGTGGATCTATGAAAATTAAATATCTATTTTTGACGATTTTTTAATCTCATTTCCATCCGAGATTTACCTTCTTCAAATTTTATACGATCTTCATCTGTTTTAAGAGCTAAATGAGGAACAGAAATTGGTTTGCCATTTTGACCAAGAGCGACAAATGTTACAAAAGCAGTTGCAGTAATAGTACGAATTCCAGTTATAATATCTTCAGCTTCTACTTTAAC
Source organism: uncultured Candidatus Nitrosopumilus sp. (assembly GCA_905616385.1). GTDB lineage: Archaea > Thermoproteota > Nitrososphaeria > Nitrososphaerales > Nitrosopumilaceae > Nitrosopumilus. The sequence continues at coordinate 1,049 of CAJQSS010000028.1, forward strand.
TTCAATTTCCATTGAAGAATTATGAACATAATTTATTCTAGCATTTAAGAAAAGAACATTTCCAACAAAAACAGGTTTCAAAAAATTTACACTATCTAAGGATACAGTAACTGCATTAGATTGAGAATGACGTTGTGCAACTATACCTGCAACCATATCAATATTTTTTAAAATTTCACCACCAAACACATTTCCAGCTGGATTTGCATCTGTAGGAAACATTCGAACAATTACTTCAGCATGTGATTCAGATGGGCTTTTTTCAGCTGTATTGGAATTTTCTGATGACATTTTTTATCTCTAAATTATCTGAAAAGTCATCCAATTTAATTTGATCAGTTAATTATGATTATTTAAAATATTTTTCTAGTTTAATTTTATCAATTTTAGGGATTTTGGCCATCTCAAATCCTTCTGGACGTTTAGAAGTTGAGCGTGTTGCATCAATTCCCATTTTGGCAGTTTGTAATTTTTTCTGATCACTTGAAGGATCAAGGCTGGAACCACGTACATTTTTAATAATTACTAGATCTTTATCTGCTTGAAATCTAGTTGCCATAGCATATTCAACAGATTCAGCATTAGTTGGATCAATATCTTCATCAACTATAGTGACTTGTTTTAAGGAACGATGAGACTCAAATGTTTTTTTAATAATTTTTTTAGCATCAGATTCAGTTTTCTTTTTTATTTGAACAACAGCATGTAACCAATTAGAACCACCATTTGTCATAGAGACTTGTTTTACTTGAGAAAAAGCCTTTTTCAATTCCCCATTTAATTTAGATTCAATAGGCATTCCCATCAATAATCTATGTTCACCATAACCAGATAGAACATCATGGAAAATAGGATTATTTCTAAAATACAAGTTTTCAATTTCAAAAATTGGTTGAGATCTTTTATGATCATATGTTTGAAGCATTTCAACCATCCATTCTGGATGGACTTTATCACGAAGAATTTTCCCTTCCATTACAATTTCAGCACCAGATGGAACATTCAATCCAGAAAAGGGAAGTTTAGCTAAAGTTAATTTTCCACCCAAAAGAGAATTTGCAATATCAATTTCATCTTTACCCCAATCAAACTGATAAGCACCAGCAATAGAAATTGCAGGATGAACACCTACAGTAATTGCAATTTTTAGATCTTCACCATGCTCTTTTGCATCAATAAAACATCGGTGTAAATGACGACCTTCTACCATTCTAATAGAAAAATGAGTTTTATCAATGGGCATCATTCTATGAAAAGATGAATTTTGTTTTCCAGTTTCAGGATTTTTAGCATAAGCTACTGAAGAGGTAATAAATGGACCAGATTCCTTTTCAAAATGAGTAACAATAGGCATAGAATTGATGTTTTTTGACTTATTTTCCATGAATTTACCAGTTGAAATAATTTTTGGTGTTTTTACGTTTTTAATAGCAGATATTACTTTTTGATGAATATTACTTTCAGTTCCTCCAACTGCCAAAGCAAATCTTTTCCGAGTTCCTACTAAATTAGAAACTAATCTAAAATCACTTTCTTTAATATTCTCAAATAATACAGCATATGACTGATCAACTGTTGCGGTAATACCAGCAATTTCATATTTTGTAGAAACTTTGGTTTTAATCGTTTTAAGTTCCTTAATTTTTTGAACTTGAGAAATGTATTCTCTTAAATCACTCATTTTCAATCATTTCCATTATTTCAGACATTAATGCTTTTGCGGTACTAGTTTCTAATTCTTTTTGGATATAAGTAGAAACTAGAGCAATACCTTTCATTCTTGTACTAATTCGTTCAGCAATTAATCTCAAAAACAGTGATTCGCTTCTGGATGGAATTACAGTTGTTGTTGTAGGGGTTGGTCCAGTTGCTAAAGAAACAATCATTGAACCAATTTTGTCATTACCTTCAGTGACAGAAACAAAATATCCATTTTCAAATTTTTGAATTTTTAAAGAAAAAATACGATTCTCCAAATTTATCATTTTATGGAAAAATCCATCTGATGAATTCAATAATTCTTGAAGATATCTTAAGCTTTTATTACTATTGATTTAATAGAATTGGATTTTTTTCACATTTCTTTTCATGCTTATCAATAAACACATATGGTTTTCCACAATATTGACAGGGTGTTTTTTCCCTTGATTTTGTTGTTTTAGCTTTTGTTGTTTTAGCTTTTGTTGTTTTAGCTTTTGTTGTTTTAGCTTTTGCTTTGTTTTTTGCTTTGGTTTTTGCTTTTGCTACTTCAGCAGCAAGTTCTTTTTCCATATCAGCAATAGTTTTTGCTTCAGCCTCAATTGAATCAGCTTCAACTCTTGCACGTAATTTTGCTTTGTATTTCAAATTACGTGGTTTAGTTCTTAATCTATATCCACAACAAGGACACCAAAGTCCTTCCCATTTGATAAATATTTCACAAATTTGACATCTTCTTTGTCCAGAT
>CAJQSS010000029.1 GCA_905616385.1 uncultured Candidatus Nitrosopumilus sp.
TATTCTGCTGATCCTAGTAGATTAGGTAATTTTCCTAAAAATTTGGCTGAAACCTTAGCATTAACTTTAGATACCACAATCTGTGTTGAAATATTTTTCCAGGATGATGGAATTCCAAGTTATTTAGAATTAGAACAATGTGAAGATGATGAAGATGAAGATGATGATGATGAAGATGAAGATGATGAAGAATTTTAAATTTTAATTTATTAAATTAATTATTTAGTATTGATTATTTTTTTAACTGATCAAAAGGTTTGTTGCATATCTTTTTTAATTTCATCAATTTTCTTTGAATATGCTTTTCTAGATTTTTCATTCTTTTTTATATTTAATACATCTTGACATGATGGACATTTGAACATTCCATCAAGTGCTTCTTCAAATGTAACTCTTGGACAATCATCATTACCGCAGTGATAAAAGTCAGAAGCATTTTCATAATCAAATCTTTGTTGTAATCTTTCTTGAATTTTCTTTTTTTGATTTTCAATAAAATGTTCTACTTCTTCTCTTCGAGTTCTCCATCTATAGACAAACCAACCTTTTCTTTCATCTTTAACTCTAATACCTGTAATCAAAGATTTTCCAAAAAGATCATACAATACTTTTCTTACCATGTTAATTCTAAGACCTGTGGAACTAGCAATCTCTTCATCAGTTGCATCTTCTGCTTTTAATAGTGATCTTGCTACTTTGAGATATTCATCTCCACCAATCATTGATGCAATTCTAACAAAAGGATCTTCGTATTTGTCTACCAACTCTAATCACTCCTAAGTTTCTACTATTAATCCCTTGTCTCATTTACTTCGACATTTTTGCCATTTTTTGTGGGTATAATCTTTCTTTTGGCATCTGGGAAGATTTTTTCAAATTGTTCTCCATTTTGAATTCTATCTAATAGTATGGCTAATGCACTAATCTCTGAGTGAGGCTGACTTCCTACTCCTACGTTATAATCAGATAATTCATAAATTTCTCTTGGAACTTTCTCTGCTCCCACTACAACTAGTATTTTTTCTTCTGTACGTAATTGTTCTTGGACATCATTAATTTTTTCACCATACATTGATAGGTGTATTATTTTAAAGCCATCTTTTTTTTTATTTTTCACAATTGATTTCCAATTATCAATAAATTCAACAATGAAATTTCCACCCCATGTGTTATTGATTTTTTCTAAAGTATCTTTAATTTCTGGATTCACTTCTGTCATGAATATTTTTTCTGCTCCAAAAGATCTTGATACTAATGCAACATGAGTTGTAACTCTATCATCTCTTACAACACGTTGTCCTATTCTAACAACTTCAATTACCAAATCTTTCTGTAGCTCCTCGTTCATTTTTTTTATATTTATATGGATTTTGATTTATTATAATATTCTCAATTAATTTTTTTAATTCCGGTATGTTTTCACCTGTTTTTGAAGATACTGAAATTACTTTTTCATTTCCAGTTAAGTTTAGTAATTCCATTTTATAATCAATTTGATCTTTTCTCATTAAATCTGATTTATTTAGTGTAAAAATTATTTTTTCTTTTTGAACTCCTAATTCATCTAATGTTCTCATACAACTTGCAAACTTTTTTCTTAACTCCAATTGTGAATCACTAATATCAATTACTAGAATAATAATATCTGTATAAGTTAATTCTTCTAATGTTGATTTGAACGCATCTATCATGTATGCCGGTAATTTACTAATGAATCCAACTGTATCTGCAATTAAAGCTGGTTCTTGATTAATTATAATTCTTCTAGTAGTGGTTGAAAGTGTTGTAAACAGTTCTTTACTTTCAGCTTTTGTTTCACCTGTAGTTTTGTTAAACAATGTTGTTTTTCCTGCAGATGTATATCCTGCTAATGAAATTGTTGCAAATCCCATTCTTTTTCTACCTTGTCTGTGAAGTTCCCTTTGTTTTCCAGCTTTCACAAGTTTCTTTTTTACTGTCTGCATTCTATGTTTAATATCATTATAGTAGACATCAATTTCAAATTGCCCTATTCCCATAAACCCTGGTTGTTCTCCTATGTTGGCAAGACGAACTTTTTCTTTAGCTCTAACCATCTCATATCTTAATTGTGCTAATTTTACTTGTAATTTTGATTCTGCACTAGATGCTCTACTTTCAAAAATTTCAAGAATTAATCCTTCTCTATCTAAAACTTCTCTTTGTAATTCAGTTGCTAAATTATAATTTTGACTGGGTTTTAGAATCTCATCAAATACTATTACATCTGGTCTAATTTTATTTGCAATTTCTTGTAGTTGTTCTAGTACCCCACCACTAATTCCATATTTTGGTTTTTGTAGATAATTTTGTTGAATTGTATGAACTACTTCATATCCTGCAGCTTCACATAATCCTTTTGCCTCATTTACAGCATCCTCTTTGTCATATGTAATTAGAATTGCTTTGTCCATTTTGATAGTTCATTCCGTTTTTTTCAATGTTTTCTCTATATTCATATTTAACACAATTTCTGCAATATCACTAGCATATTCGGAAATCCTTCTTATATTTTCGGCTAATCTTCTAACTCTGTATATCTCTTCATCTTCTTTAAGTGATTTTGATGCATCTCTGACTTTCTTTTCATATTTAGTAATTCCTTCTATTTTTTTGATAGTCTTTTCAGCTTGATAGTAGTCCTCTTTGAATAGAGCCAAACACGATTCATCTAATACCATTAATGAAAAATCATTCATTTCTTGAAGTTTTATAAAAATTTCTTTCTTAATTGATTTTTTAAATTCTAAAAGATCCTTTGCAATAAAGGCTGCATGATCCCCTGTTCTTTCAATATTCTTTACAATTAATCTATATCCTAAACAATTTCTGGCGTTACTAAAACCCATTTCTTTTAAAACATGTTCATTTTGTATTGCAATCTTTAATTGACGAATAATATAAAATCCAAATCTATCTACTTCATCATCTGTGTTGATTACCTCTTGTGCTAAATCTAAATTATTTTCTTTAACTGCTAAAAGTGCATCATTTAACATTGATTTTGCTAAGTGTACCATTCGTTTGAATGCACCATCAACTGATAATTCTAATAAATTTATCATTACTTGAATTGTAATACCATTACTTGAATCTGAAATAATTTCAGAACCCATTAACATTCTCTTAACTGCTTCTTTTGTAGTGTTTCTTTGAATTGGGTTTAATCTTCCAGTTTTTGATTTTAAGTTAATTGTTTTAAATCCTAAAAAGTATAATGAAATTAATTTTCTAACTATAGAATCTGGTTGTTCATCTTCAGCAATTTCAATTGTAGCATCTTCTTTTTTTTGTACACGAGATTCAAATTTTGGTGGATACAATTCTAAAGTAGATGATCCTTTTCTGATTATCTTTATTTGATCACCTTGTTTAAGCCCTAATTCATTAATCCATTGTTTTGGTAGTGAAACTATGTATGATGATTTACCTGTAAACTGTATTTTTCTTGTTTCCCCTTGTTCTTCCATAATCTAATGATAAAAAAACTATCTATATAGTTATTTATTTCTACTATAGTTTAACATTCAACTAATATTCATAATATTTTTTATGATATCATGGAACATTTTGTAAAACTTCAACATTCCTTGGATGCATTGTTTGGTAGTGGATCCTCAAAATATTTACCAAAAAATATTGATATAATTTTATCACGAAAAACTGGTAGAATTAGAACAGTTTCTCATAATGGAAAATTATTTTGTACTTTGAGAATTGATGGCAGCTTGGCAATTAGTATTCATTTTGCTCAAATTTTATTACAAAGTAAAACATTTCGAGAAAATTGTATTGAAATTAACAAAGATGCAGCTCCTTTTGTTCAAGAAGGTAGATCTGTATTTTGTAAACATGTTGTTTGGTGTGGAAAAAATGTACGTGTTGCAGCTGATACTCCAATATTATTTGAAAATCGGGTAATTGCCGTTGGTCGGGCTATTCTATCATCTGAGATGATTTCTGATTTTAAGAGAGGTGTAGCCATTAAAGTTAGAGATAGTTTAAAAAGTCGTAAGGAGGAGCTAGTGGTATGATGCGAGGAGGCAATCGCGAAATGCGAAGAATGATGGATAAGATGGGTCTTGATATGAACGAACTACAAAATGTTCAAGAAGTTATCATTAAAACTGATAAAAAGGAAATCATTATTTCAAAACCTTCTGTTACTGAAATGAAAGCTAAAGATAGTTCTATTTTTACAGTTACTGCAGATAGTTATGAAGAAGCAGAATTGGCAGTTCAAATTTTTTCAGACGAAGATATTCAACTAGTTAGTCAACAAGCTGGAGTTGATGAGGAAAAGGCAAAGAGTGCTTTAGAAGAAGCCAAAGGTGATCTGGCCAGAGCAATTTTACTATTAACAACTGGTTAAAATACACATTTTATGCCTAAAATACCTCTAAAAATGAATGATTTAATAAATGGAATTTATGAATTCTGAGTATAATGACTCAAGTTGCAGAATCTAAAGTTACTGAAGTAATCAAAACTTTGAATGTTTTAGAGGGTGATCTTGACTCCTTAACTGGTAAAGTTGTAGATATGAAAAAACAACTAAACGTTAAGACTTTGAGTGAGATTGATACATTATTAGAAAAAACTCGTGAAATGGCTACTAAAGAGGCTGAAGTAATAATTAATGCAGCAAAAGAAAAAGCAAATTCTGAATCTGCAAAAATTGCTCAAGAAGGTGATTCTAAATTGGCTGAAATTGAATCAAATACAAATGCAAATTTTGATGATATGGTAAAATATGTTGTTTCTACTATTTTGAAAGCATAATTTTTTAAAATTTTCTAAAAAGATCCATCTATTGATTATTCAAAAATACAAAGAAATGGTTTTCTAAACCCCCAATAAATTCTCCAATCAAATGAGTAAATCAACTTGCATAACACATTTTCTATGATACCAATGCTCATTTCTGATTTTAGGATCTAATCGAATTTCTTTCTTACATAGAGTACAATAGATAATCATTAAGATACTGTATCGTTATAACAAATCAGCTTAAGAGATATGGTTTATTTTTGTTGATTTTTTTGCTTGATGCTTTCAAGTAAATTTGAATAGTTCTCGTATTTCTTCTAAATCTTTGACTTTCTCGATTTCTTGTTTTAGAAATAT
>CAJQSS010000030.1 GCA_905616385.1 uncultured Candidatus Nitrosopumilus sp.
GGAATAGAATAAATTTTAAAATAAATTATGATCGCAAATAAATCATAATTAACGAGATCCATATATGGTACAATTAGACATAATTCGTATGAGTGATTCTTTTGAGAGGCCAGATTGGGATGAATATTTTATGTTACAAGCAGAATTGGCAAAATTACGTTCAAATTGTATGACCAGACAAGTGGGAGCAGTAATTGTTAGAAACCACAGACAATTAGCAACAGGGTATAACGGAACACCGCCTGGAATCAAAAATTGTTTTGAAGGAGGATGTAAAAGATGTCAACTTAGAATGGAAGGAAAAATCAAATCAGGTGCTTCACTAGATAGATGTCTGTGTAATCATGCCGAAGCAAATGCAATCATGCACTGTGCAATTTTAGGAATTGAGGCAGGTACAGCAGGAGCTATACTATACACAACCTTTGTGCCATGCCTAGAATGTACAAAAATGGCAATAACAATTGGAATAAAAAAATTTGTTTGTCTTGATAAATATCCTGAAACAGATTATGGTTTACTAAATGATGCAGGTGTAGAAGTAGTTCATTTAGATAAAAATAAAATTGTAAAATGGGCAAAAGAGTTAGTTAGTAAATACGAGAATTCTGTGTAAGAAAATGCAAGTCAAAGTAGCACAAGTAGAAAAAATAGAAACAATGCTTCCATCCATGTTAGTATCTGCAACATATGACGGGGTAAGTAAATCAGCGGTTCTAAAATTTTATGAACCGACAGCACAAAAATTATTTTTATGGAAAGATGAAATAGGGCACAAACCATATTGTTACTCAAAATTATCTCCAGACGAATTAGATTTTTTGCAGGAGAGAGAAGATGTTTTAGAAATTAAGACAGTTAAGAAATATGATTTAATCGAAGATAAAGAAATTGAGGTATCAAAGATAACAGTAGACAATCCACTTTCAATTGGAGGAAATTATGGAGATAGTATAAAAAATCAAATTGAAACATGGGAATCAGATATCAAATATTATGAAACATACTTGTATGATAGAAAATTAATTGTTGGAAAATATTATGAAATAACAGATGGTTTACTCAAACCACACAACATGGAAATCTCAGATGAAGTTAAACTTGCACTAAAGAGTTTGTTGTGGGATAAAGTAGATAGCAAAAGCATGATAGATGCAGAAGAGTTTAAAGAATTTATTTCAGAGTGGGCAGATTTACTTAATCAACCAATTCCAAAAATAAAAAGATTAAGTGTAGATATTGAAGTTGAATTTGATCCAGGGAGATTCCCAGATCCCAAACTTGCTGAAAAAAGAATTACTGCAATAGGACTGAAAGGGACTGATGATTTTGATCAAATTTTTGTGCTCAAAACAGAGGGTACAGAGCAAGGAAACAACGAATTAAATGAAAATATCAAAGTGACATTCTATGATTTAGATAAAGAAAAAGAAATGATTGCAGATGCATTCAAAATAATTGAAGAATTTCCATTTGTACTCACATACAATGGGGATGAATTTGATTTACCATATTTGTATAATAGAGCAGAACGATTAGGAATTTCAAATCAAGATAATCCGTTATACATGATGAGAGATTCTGCCACTCTAAAACATGGAGTTCACATTGATTTGTATAGAACATTATCAAATCGCTCATTTCAAATATATGCATTCAGTCAATCATATACAGATTTTTCTTTAAACAGTGTATCAAAAGCACTGTTAGGAAAAGAAAAAATTGATTATGGTTTAGAGTTTGACAAGTTATCACTTTACCAAACTGCAAATTATTGTTACAATGATGCACAATTAACTTATGAACTTACAAGTTTCAACAGCGACTTATTGATGAATTTACTTGTAATTATTGCAAGAATTGGAAGAATGCCAATTGATGATATTGCAAGAGTAGGAGTATCTCAATGGATTAGAAGTTTGATGTATTATGAACATAGAAAAAGAAATGCACTCATCCCAAAAAGAGAAGAATTGCAAAAAAGATCAGAAGGAGTTATGTCTGATGCAGTGATTAAAGATAAAAAATATCGAGGCGGTTTAGTTATTGAACCAAAACAAGGAATTCATTTTAATGTAGTTGTAATGGATTTTGCAAGTCTATATCCAAGCATAATTAAAGTTAGAAATTTATCTTATGAAACAGTTAGATGTTCTCATGAAGAATGTAAAAAAAATACAATTCCTCAAACAAATCATTGGGCATGTTCTAAAAAAAATGGATTAACTGCATTAATCATCGGATCATTACGAGACTTGAGAGTAAATTATTACAAAAGTCTCTCTAAAAAAGAGACGTTAACTGACGAACAAAGAGAACAATACACAGTTGTCAGTCAGGCACTTAAGGTAATTTTGAATGCTAGTTATGGCGTAATGGGTGCAGAGATATTTCCACTATATTTTCTCCCAGTAGC
>CAJQSS010000031.1 GCA_905616385.1 uncultured Candidatus Nitrosopumilus sp.
GCAAATTAGAATTTTAATGTCTGAGAATACTATAAATGTTAATTCCACACATGCAGAATTTACTTTTACTACCGGTGGTGGTGGTAATGATGCAGTTTCAGTTGAACTTGTTAGCCAAAATAACACCCAATACTTGTATGTTAATTTACAAAATCCTGCTTCAATTAGCGATGTTCTAACGATAACATACGCTCCATCTGCAACTACACAATGGATTACTGATGCAATAGACACTACTCAATATGTTACAGTCAATCTAGGTGACCCAACTAATGCTTTACACAAAGCAACTGGACACGGTAACAAATTAGCAGGCTTTACTCTAAGTGTTACTAACTGGCTTGAAATTGGTATGTATGGTGCAAGTGATAGTTGTTACGATTGTACTGCACCAACAGTTGCTGCAGTTCAAGTTTCTCTAGATGGTAGCACTCCAGTTACCGTTACTAATGATAATGTAGTTCAGATTAATGCTGGAAATGGTGACACTGTTTCTGTAATGGTTACCGTTGCTGATAACGTGGGTGCTGATACTATGACATTTGCCGGACTATACACAAACTTTGGTGACACTCCAGATAACTTGTATTATTCAAATAACTTTGATTCATTCAAACAAATGAGTACCAGTTATTATGAATGGAATGCTCGTGCTGATGATATTGCATTTGGTAACACTGATGCTATAACCTGGGATGCAGCAACTGCTATAGTTAACCCAGACAGAACTCAAACTATCACATACACTATGACAATTAATGATTCAATAGAATCTACCCAAGTTTGGGTTGATCTTGGAGATAAAGTTGGAAATTATGCAAAGTCAGCATTACCTATAACTTTAGAAGTAGCTGGACCACCTGCAATAACATTTGCATCTGATGACTCACAACAGGTTGTATCTTACTTCAATGAATCTATTCTATTGGCCATAGTTTCTCAATGGACTGCTACATCTTCTGATGATGCTACAAATGTTGAGCAATTATCATCTGTATTAGGAATTGAAGATCAATTACCAACATGGACTACAAGTCTTGCATCATGGGTATCAGACGATAAAATAGATGTAGCAGATATGATTGTTGCAGTAGAGTATGTTATCAATCAATAGACTTTAGAACTTTTTAACTACAAAATTAATAATTAGTCAATCTTTTCCTATCATAAACTCGTTTTAATTCCATGAAATAGCTTCTAATTTTATTTTGTGTCTTAATGATTTAGATTTTTTAATATATTTTTAGAGGTTAAATCCTACTTCAGATTTTTCCATTCTACATCCTCGTTTTTAACCCAGAGGAATTTCTTTTGTAATGCTGCTGTGTACAATTTCTCCCATTCAGCTCCAACTTCCTCAGTCCATGCTTTGAAAACACGTGGATCTATGTAGTTCCTAAGAGATGTTCCAATGGCGTAATCTTTAGTTTTTTCTGATAAATCTAATTGAAGTTCTAGTTTTTCTAATCTTTCTTTGTGTTTTAATTTTTGTTTCTTAATTTGTTCATTTAATGTCTTTATTCTTTTTGTCTTACTTTTCTTTTGAGTATTTGTTTTTGATTCCTTTGATTCAACTTTTTTAAGAGTTTCTTGAGTTTTTTTCCAGACTTGTTCTTTTTCTAATTTTTTAATAGAATCTCGTTTCTTTTGTAATGTTAGTTCATATGTTTTAGGAATTGTTCTTTTATGATTACACATCATTGCAGCTTCCAAGTTTGCTAATTTAGCATGGTATAATTTTTCATTTGGTGTTTTTCCCTTTATGTTGTCATGTTTTACTAGATATTTTTTTACAACTGTTGTTGCAAGATATGTCCTAAACACTTTGGCAGTTAACCCCTTTACAATTCCTGAATAGTATTGATTAACATGTCTTGATGTAATGTCTTCAAAAATTTCTTCTTTTGGTTTTTTCTTCTCAATTATTTTTTTAAGATTTTCATGGAATTGTTTATCATGACCTTCAGCTACTACTGTCTCTTGCCATCTGACACTGTCTTTACCTAGAAAATCAAATTCAATTGTATTTGTTGTAATTTTGATATGTTCCTTTCTGAGAGTTGTTGCACCTACTGTATCTGCTTCATCTGGATCTTTTTCATCCCCTACTCTCATAGCAGTCCTATAAATCAAATAACATGCAGTAGATATTTTATTAATTTTTGGATCTTTACTTTTCATGTCCTTTACTATTCTATCTTTTATCTTTTCAATTTCATTTCCCAGTTTAACTGCTTTTTCATATTTTTCTTTATCTCTATCTTGTTTTAGTCCTGCAGTATCTGCTAGCCATACATATTTTCTCTTTTGTGTTAGAAAATCCATCCAACTAGCTAACCACATAGAATCATTATCGTGAATAATTTTTCCCCAGTTACCTTCTGGTTTTTTTGCATCTTTCCCTAGGTTTAATGTTACATCTTTTGCTGTTACTCTAGGTTTCCATTTTCCTCTTAGTGGATGTTCCCCTCTTCCTATGAATATTCCTGGAGGTTCTGCCATATAGTTTCCAACTTCAACTTCTTTTCCATCCATGATGGCAATTCCATATTTTATTTTTAATTTCTCTCGTAATTCTTTTCTTTTTACAGCTAATGCTTTTCTATCTTCTTTTGTCATCATTTCTTTGAGGTCTTTTTCTTTATCTACAACTTTGTATGCATTTGCAAAATCTATTTCTTCATATGAAATTTTTTTAAATTTTGAATCTAATGTTTTAGCAAAATCTCCTGTAAAGTTTTTTTGAAAAATCTTATCTTGTGCATATGGGGTATCTTTTTTCTTTGCCCATTGATATATCATCTCTTCTTGATTGATATCAAGATTGATAGTCTCCCCTTTGATTTTGATCGTAATTCCCTGTTTTTCATATTCAGGAGGGAATAGAATTCCATTATGTTGTAATTTTTTCCATTTCATTTTCTTTTATCTCATAATTGTGGACTTTGACAAAAACTCCTCTGTATCTGTATATAATTTAACGTAAAGTCATTTTTAGCCTGGAAATAGTTCTTTACTCATGTATTTTTCAAATTCTATGTCTGTTTTGGACTGTTTTGCCTCCATAAACATGACTGCATCTGCTCCAACTGTATAACGTGGTAAAATTTCATCACTATGGATTGCTTTCATAATTACGTCTGCAACTTGTGATGGTGATGTGCCCATCTCTGCCATCATTTTGAGACCTGCTAAGATATGATCTGTTAATTCTTTGTATTTTGGATCTATTTTTGACTCTGGAACTTTCATAGAATTAAAAAAGTTTGTTTTAACTACTCCCGGTTCAATCAAAGTAGTTTTTATTCCAAATTGACCCAGTTCATATCTTAAACATTCGCTAAATCCCTCTAATGCAAATTTTGTACTAATGTAAGCTGGAGATCCTGGTAATCCTATTTTTCCAACAACCGAACTAATATTTACTATGATTCCAGATTTTTGCTTTCTCATAATTGGAGATACTTCTTGAATTATTCTTACAATACTAAAAAAATTTGTTTCAAATTGTTTTCTAAAATCATCTAATGTAATATCTTCTGTACATCCAAATTGACCATATCCTGCATTATTTACTAAAACATCTAACCTTCCATGTTCTGAAGATATTTTTTTAATTGCTGAAACAATTGATTCTTCTTTATTTACATCTAATTCTATAATTTTTATTTTGAGATTTTCTTTTTTTGCTGCATATTCTAATTCTGATGATTTATTGATATCTCTCATACTTGCAAATGTTTCATACCCGTCTCTTGATAGTGCTAATACTGTTTCTAACCCAATACCTGATGAACTACCAGTTACAAGAGCAACTTTTTCCATAGTTATCTAATTTTTTGCTTATATTTATCCCATTTTGATTTTCTATACTAGTGGTTTATCGCCATCAACTGGTTCAATTAATTTTTTTTCATAACCAATGAGATTATTAACCTAGAAACCATCTTCAATTTAAAAATGAAAAAAATAGAAATTAATAAAATTTACAATCAAAACTGTATTGAGGGAATGAAATTAATTCCTAAAAATAAAATTGATCTTGTGATTACTGATCCCCCATTTGCCATTAATTTTAAAGCAAAAAAAGCCAATTACAATAGAACTGCTTCTAATGTCTTGTCTGGATATAATGAAATCAAGCCTGAAGATTACTATGATTTTACATTCTCTTGGATGAGTGAGGTGTTTAGAATTTTAAAAGATTCTGGCAGCATGTATGTTTTTTCAGGATGGAATAATCTCAAGGATATATTACGTGCCTTGGATGATGTTGGATTTACAACTATTAATCATATTATTTGGAAATATCAATTTGGTGTTGTGACAAAAAAGAAATTTGTTACTTCTCATTATCACTGTCTTTATGTTTGCAAAGATGATAAACAAAGAAAATTTTTTCCTTTTTCTAGATTCAAAAAAGAGGATAAAACTGATGATGGTCGTAGTCTTCATTATCGTGATAAAGAGGATGTTTGGGATATTAAACGAGAATATTGGTCTGGAGATGAAAAAACTCCTACCAAACTTCCATTAGAAATAATTAAAAAATTATTAGAATACTCTAGTGAAAAAAAAGATATTGTGTTTGATCCTTTTCTAGGTTCAGGACAAACTGCTGTTGTAAGTAAATTACTCAATCGTCGTTTTCTTGGATTTGAAATTGTTCCTGATTATTACAAATTTGCTAAAAAGAGATTAGATAAAGATCTGTATCGAATTAAAAAATCAAAATAATCTTTATTTTGTCTCAGTAGTATCTGTTGTTCTTTTCCCCATCTTTGAAGAAATTTCTTTTTGAAGTTCATCCTCTGTTTTATCTTCTGTTTTAATTCCAGCTGATTTTGCTATCATTTCTAATTTTTCTCTTTCTGTTTCAACTGGTCCTGATATTTTTGGAACTTCTTCATTTACTTCTTTCATTTGTTGTTGAATTTCATTTTTGGCATTATTGTATTCACTAACAACTTTTCCCATTTTTTTTGCTGCTCCTGGAAGCTTACCAGTTCCTAGAACTAACACAACTGCAACAAATATGATGATCATCCATTCACTTCCACCTATATTCAATGAATTCTCTAACATGTTCAGATATTCTTTGATTTAAAATTAAACGTAATGTTTGATGTTGTGCCTGATTTACTTGTAATTTTGAATAATTTTCTATTCGTTAATTTTCAATGGTTCCAATTTCTTTCTTGAAATTATTGCCAGTAATGTAATTCCAATTCCTATTATAGAAAATATGATGTATGGCGTTTCATCTCCAAATGCTTGAGTTATTGGTCCTCCTATTGTTGGTCCAATTGCCCATCCTAATCCAAAAATTGTTTCATATGCTCCGATTATTTTTCCAGATATGCCTTTTCTTGTTTTGCTTAAAATAATTTCTAAAGTTAATGGGAAAAATATACTAAATCCAAATCCCATTAACACTATGGCAATTCCAAACATTATGATTGAATCTGCAACAACCGATATTGCTAATCCTAAAGAAACTGCTAGTGTAGCTGCAATCAAAGTTTGACTTGTCCTTTTTGCAAATTGTCCTGCTAATGCAAGTGATACTACTCGTGAAATTCCAAATGCAAAATATAAATACAAAATATCTGTTGCACCCATTCCTTTATCGTTAAGAAATGCAGGAAAAATTGTTAAAATTATTCCAAATGATGATGTACAAAAAATTAGTAATGTAATGACTTCGGGAAATTTTTTCATATCTTTAATTGCTGAAAAAGAAAATTTTTCATGATGTTTTTTGATATGTTTTTTTGATGCAAGTAGTGCAGTAATTATTCCTACAGCTAAAATGAATGCTGCAATTTGGAACAGTATTCTATATGTGGCATCTATGTTTTCTAAAAATACAGTTCCAAGTAGTGGCCCTATCATAAAACCCATTACAAAAAACATTGTAAACCAAGAGATGTTTTTGACTCTATTTTTCTCTGTACTCTCATTTGAAATAATTGATTCACATGGTGGCCAGAAAAATGCGTGAGCTACGCCTGTCATTATCCTAAATCCCATTATTTCTGGAACTGACTGTGCAATGGATAGAAGATAAATTGATGCTGAATTGATTGCTGCTCCTATTGCTAGTATGTATGCATTGTTTATTCTATCTAGCAATATTCCTACAAAAAGTGGAATGAACATGTATGGAACAAAATTTGCTAATCCGATAAAACCTAATTCTGAATATGTTGCACCAATTACATTTTTTGCAAAAATTGGAAGTATTGGACCATGAAGACCATATGAGATACCTATGATTAATCCTGTTATGTTTACTAGAATGAGAACTCTATTCATTTGTATGCTGCAACCATTATTGCACCACCCATAAGATCTTTCTCAAATTCCACTCGTGAAAATTTTTCTAATAGTAGTTCTTCTAGTTTTTTATTTTGAGGCCATCTTTGGAATGTGCCATATAATGTTCCAAATTTTAATCCTAATCGTCCTCCTGCACTAAATGCAAGAATTGGTAAAATACATCTTAGATAAAATGCAACTCCTGCTCTGATAATTCCTTTATCTGGTTTTCCTAAATCTACAATTACCATGCGCCCTTCTTTTTTTAGTACTCTATGAATTTCAGAAATTGCAATTCTTAAATTAATTGCGTCTCTTAATGAATATCCGCATAACACTGCGTCAAATTCTTCATCTCTAAATGGGATATGTTCAAAAACTCCATTTGCCATATCTGGAATTTTTTCAAAATGTGAACCTGTATTTTTGAGCATAGGTACTAGAGGATCATAAAGTGTAATTGAAATATCTCCACCTGTAAGTTTTAGTGCTGTTTTAGACATATTTCCAAACCCAGAACCTGCATCTAAAATTTTATTTCCTTTGAATACTCTTCCTGAAATTCCTCGATTCCTATGTTCTACATCTTTACCTAATGATATTATTGAATTAACCTTATCATAAATTGGAATAATTTCCCGAAGTACTTCTATAACTTCACTCCAATAACTACTTCCTAAACCCAATTCTATTTTCTCCTTGTATCTAATTGAATATTTTTCAACTCTAAAACTTCTATTCGTTTGCAAACTTTGATACGTTTTTAGAATAGTTTTCTAAATCTGATTCTGAAACTTTTTCAAAAACTTTTGACTCTGATGAGACTTTAGCCATTTTGACATTTTTAATTTCATCTTTTACTTCTGCATTCAAATTGATTGATGCAATAGCTAATGCTGCTGCATCTTCTAAACTCATATCTGGATTGTAATTTTTTTCTAAAAATGAATTTACTTCATCAGATCCTGAACCTATTGCAACTGCTGTGAATTGTACATATGTTCCACTAGGATCTACTACATAGATAGATTCCCCTTTTTGATCAATTCCTGCAATGATCATTGAAACTCCATTTGGACGTACTCCGCCATATTGAGTAAATTGATGAGCTGTATCTGCTAAATATTTTGAAACTGTTGCAATTTCTACTGATTCATCATATGTCATTCTATTTCCTTGTGAAAATGCTCTTGCACTATCTACTTGAACACGTGCATCTGGAATGTATCCTGCTGCTGCAACTCCAATATGATAATCTACTTGGAAAATTTTCTGTGTAATATTTTTAGTTTGTAATGCTCTTGCTTTTTCTTCAACTGCCATGATTACTCCTTGTTTGGTACTTATGCCAATTGCTAGTGTTCCTCTTTTTACAGTCTCTATTGCATATTCTACTTGGTAGATTCTGCCGTCTGGAGAATACATAGTAGGTGTCATATCGTAACCGCGTGATGCCATCATGATATCACAAGTTCATTCCCAGTCAATTTAAGGGTAATTATCTATCCACTATTATGATTTTTTTATAAATTTAAAATCTTGATCTTCATTTTTGAACCAAACTTATATAATCTGAAGAGTAGTATTATCGTTGTTATGGTAAAGCACGATCCATTTGCCAATGCAACTAAACAAGTCAATGATGCTTGTGATATTCTTGGTATTAAGGACAAAGGACTTCGTGAGTATCTTGCAATGCCAAATAAAATGTTGAGAGTTAAGATCCCTGTTAAAATGGATAATGGAAAAATTAGAATATTTACTGGTTTTAGAAGTCAACACAATAATGATAGAGGTCCATACAAAGGTGGTATTCGTTATTTCAATCCTGAAGGAGGTGTTGAATATATGGAACGTGAAGTTATGGCTTTATCTTCTTGGATGACCTGGAAATGTGCAATTGTTGATGTCCCTCTTGGTGGTGGAAAGGGTGCAATCTATGTCAATCCAAAAACTGAGAAACTTAGTGATGGTGAAATGGAGAGATTAACTAGAGGTTTTGCTTACAAGATTTCTGAAATTATTGGACCTGAAAAAGATATTCCTGCTCCTGATGTTTATACAACTGGTAGAGAGATGACCCAAATTATGGATACATTTAGTAAACTAAATGGAAACAAGTATTCTCCAGGTGTTATTACTGGTAAACCAATTTCAATGGGTGGTTCTTTAGCAAGAAATGTTGCAACTGGTTTAGGAGTTGCGTATACAGTAAGAGAAGCTGCAAAAACTTTGAAACTTGAATTAAAAGGTGCAAAAGTAGTTTTACAAGGATTTGGTAATGCTTCTACATTTGCTGGTGAATATTTAGAAAAAATGGGTGCAATAGTAGTTGGCGTAAGTGACTCAAAAGGGTCTATCTTAATTCCAAATGGTGCTAAAGTTAGTAAAATTTTAGAGCATAAAGGAAAAACTGGTTCTGTTGTAGGTTTTACTGGAAGTAAAAAAGTCTCAACTGAAGAATTACTAACTGCAAAATGTGATGTTTTGATACCTGGTGCTTTAGAAAATCAAATTACTGCAGCAATTGCAAAAAAACTAAATTGTAAAATTATTGCTGAAGCTGCAAATGGTCCAACATTACCTGAAGCAGATCCTGTAATTGAAAAGAAAAAAATTCTTGTTGTTCCTGATATCTTGGCTAATTCTGGTGGTGTTTGTATTTCTTATTTGGAATGGGTTCAAAATAATATGGGATATTATTGGAGCTTTGATGAAGTTGCCTCTAAGATGGAGAAAAATATTACACAAGGATTCAAAGATGCATATGCATTATCTAAAAAACATAAAGTCGATATGCGTAAAGCTACCATGGTTTTAGCAGTTGAACGTGTTCTAGAAGCATTTAATCACAAAGGCATCTGGCCTTAATCTAATTATTTTTCAATTTAATTCAAAATATGTCTGATGTCTTAGTAGTACAAAATACTCGGATTGAAAGTTCAGGGTATTTGGGAGAATTATTAACTCGTGATGGATTTGATATTACTTCAATTAATGCAAAACATGAACCAATTCCTAACAAAAAATTTTCATTAGTAGTGATATTAGGTGCCCCTGAAAGTGCTAATGATAATTTTCCCTATCTTATAGAAGAACAAGAATTAATTAAAAATTCTGTAAATGACGATATCCCTGTTTTGGGAATTTGTTTAGGATCACAACTAATTGCAAAAACATTTGGTGCTAAAATCTATTCTGGTCCAAAAAAAGAGATTGGATTTTACAATGATTTGAAAATCTCTAGTGACTCTACATTTTTTTCAGGCTTTCAAAACCCATTCACTGTTTTTCATTGGCATGGTGATACCTTTGATTTGCCTCAAGGTGCCCTGAGATTAGCCTCATCTGAGCATTATCCAAATCAAGCATTTCAATACAAAAGTGCTATTGGATTACAATTTCATTTAGAGGTAAATGAAGAGATGGTGAATTTGTGGCTTGATAACACCGAAGAAAAATTACAAAAAATCTCATATATCCATCCGCAAGAAATCCGATCAGAAATAAATGAAAATATTTCAATTGTAAAATCAAATATGAAGAATTTTTACAACAATTTCAAATCATCATTTGATCTTTGACCAAAGTTTAATATATTGAGTTTTGATTTATCGATCGAACGATGTCAGCAGTAAAGAAAATTTTTGAAGAAACAATTCAAACCGATCACAAGGTTATCACTGAAGAATCATCAAAATCTATTCTCAAATCTTATGGTGTCAAAGTTCCACCATTTGCATTAGCAACATCTGCTGAAGATGCGGCAAAACAAGCAAAAAAAATTGGCTTTCCACTTGTAATGAAAGTAGTATCCCCACAAATCTTACACAAGACTGATGTTGGTGGTGTCAAAGTTGGCATAAACAATGTAGCTGATGTTAAAAAAACATTCAATGACATGTATGGTAGACTTTCTAAAAAGAAAGGTGTTGATGTAAAAGGAATTCTTTTAGAGAAAATGGTTCCAAAAGGTGTTGAACTAATTGTAGGTATTCAAAATGATCCACAATTTGGTCCAATGATCATGGCAGGATTAGGTGGAGTAATGACTGAGGTTTTCAAAGATGTTGCATTTAGAATGTTACCAATTACAACGTCTGATGCAAAATCCATGATCAATGAACTCAAAGGTTCCAAACTTCTCAAAGGGTTCAGAGGTAGTGCTCCAGTTGACCTAAACATGGTTGCAAAAATGTTGGTAGACATTGGTAAACTAGGTGTAGATAATGCCGATTACATTAACAGTATTGACTTTAATCCAGTAATTGTATATCCAAAATCTCATTTTGTAGTTGATGCAAAAATTATTTTAAATAATAAATTCAAAAAGAATTCAATCTCAAAAACAAAGCCAAACATTACATCAATGGAGTCATTCTTTACTCCAAAATCTGTTGCACTAGTTGGTGCATCTGCAACACCTGGAAAGATTGGTAATTCTGTATTAGATGCACTTGGAAAACAAGATTACAAAGGCAAAGTTTATCCGATTAATCCTAAACAAAAATCAATTCTTGGAATCAAATGTTATCCATCATTAGAAGATATACCAGGAAAAGTTGATCTGGTTGTTGTTTGTATTGATCTTTCAGCATGTGGCCCAATTATGAAAGCATGTGCTAAAAAAGGAATTCATAATGTTGTAATCGTTTCTGGTGGCGGTAAAGAACTTGGTGGTGACAGAGCAGTAATGGAAGCTGAAGTCAAAGAATTATCTATAAAACACAAAATTCGTGTAATTGGTCCTAATTGTATTGGAATGTTTAATGCAGCAAATAGACTTGATTGTGCATTCCAAGGGCAAGAAAGAATGATACGTTCAAAACTTGGTCCTGTTGCATTTTTCTCACAAAGTGGAACTATGGGAATTAGTATGTTGGAAAGTGCTGATTTGTTTGGTTTATCTAAAATGATCAGTTTTGGTAATCGTTCTGATGTTGATGAAGCAGATATGATTTGGTATGCTGCCAATGATCCTCAAACTAAAGTAATTGGATTATACGTTGAAGGATTTGGTGATGGTAGAAAATTCATCAATACTGCTAAACGTGTAATGAAAGAGACAAAGAAACCCATCGTTATTTGGAAGAGTGGAAGAACTGCTGCAGGTGCAAAACAAGCTGCATCTCATACGGGTTCTCTTGGTGGCTCAAATGCAATGATTATGGGTGCATTCAAACAAGCAGGAATTATTTCAGTTGACAGTTATCAACAACTAGTTGGAGTTCTAAAGGCACTAGCATGGCAACCATCTGCAAATGGAACTCATGTTGCTATGACTAGTAATGGTGCTGGTCCAATGATTGGTGGAATGGATCAATTAGAAAAATTTGGTCTTACAATAGGAAAGTTATCACCAGAACGTGTCAAAAAAATGAAGGCTCATTTTCCAATAGCTGTTCCTATTCATAGTGGTAATCCGGCAGATGTAGGTGGCGGTGCAACTGCAGAAGATTATAAATTTGTAATTCAACACTTCATGGAAGAAAAAAATATTGATATTGCTATGCCCTGGTTTGTCTTCCAAGATGATCCACTTGAAGAAACAATTGTTGATTATCTTGCTGATTTCCAAAAGAAAAGAAAGAAACCACTTTTAGTTGGATGTAATGGCGGTCCATATACTGAAAAAATGGTAAAATTAATTGAGAAACATAATGTTCCAGTTTATCAAGACCTTCGAACTTGGGTTGAAGCTGCAGGTGCATTAGTTCAATTTGGCAAAATACAAGGAAAATAGATAACATTTAAGTTTCTCATAACTTGGCAAATTATTATGTCACTAGTTACCACATCTACTTCTGATGGCATTTGTACTGTCAAAATCAATAGACCTGACAAACTCAATGCTATGAATACTGATGTTGCAAAAGAACTAATCACAACTTTTGAAACTCTCAATCATAATGATGATGTTAAAGTTATCATTTTGACTGGTGAAGGTGAAAAAGCATTTTCTGCTGGAGCTGACATTGAATACATGTCTAAAATCTCTGCAGATGAATCTGTCGAATATGCAAAAACTGGACAACTTGTAACTGCAACTGTTGAACTTGTTAAACAACCAACAATTGCAGCAATCAATGGATTTGCATTAGGTGGAGGTTGTGAACTTGCAATGTCATGTGATATTAGAATTGCAGCAGACACTGCAAGATTAGGCCAACCAGAAGTAACAATTGGAATCCCTCCTGGATGGGGTGGAACACAAAGATTAATGAGAATTGTGGGAATAGCAAAGGCAAAAGAACTTGTCTATACTGGAAAAATGATCAAAGCTGATGAAGCAAAAGAAATTGGATTAGTTAACCAAGTAGTACCTCTTGCATCATTGCAAGAAGAAGCTTTGAAAATGGCACAACAAATTGCTGGATGTTCAACTATGGGTGTTCAGATGTCTAAAGTTGCAATTAACAAGGGAAGAAATGCAGATCTTGATACTGGACTTGCAATTGAACTTCTTGCTTGGAGAAATTGCTTTACGCATCCTGATCGAGAAGAACGAATGACCGCATTTGTAAATAAATCCAAAAAATAAGCTATTCCAGTCTCTTTTTTATTTTATTTTGAATTTTTCTAGAATTATTTATTGTATTAATATGGTGTTGGAGGGGAAAAGGTTCTTATATTTTAAAACTAACATCTGATTATAATGGCAACTGAACAAACACAAAAAATGGTTACAGTTACTGCAAAAGCAGCTGAGAAAATTCATGAATTCATGAAAGAGGAAGCCGAATCCCCTGAATACTTGCGAGTATACGTACAAGGTGGAGGTTGTTCTGGTCTATCTTATGGAATGGGCTTTGAAAAAGCACCTGAAGAAGATGACATAGTAATGGAAGAAAATGGAGTAAAACTCTTAGTTGATAGCTACAGTGTCGATCATTTACAAGGTGCAAACGTTGACTATATTGAAAGCCTAATGGGTTCTGGATTTAAAATTAACAATCCAAATGTTACAAAATCCTGTTCATGTGGTAGCTCATTTAGTACCGAATAAACTAGTATCTTTATTTTCATTTTTTAATTCATTTAGCGTTTGCTTTATCTAAAATTCATCTATATTTTTCGATACCCTCATATATCGCAGATTAGAATTTAGGGTATAATGATAAAGGAGATGAAGAGTATATGCCTCAATCAGGAATTGTCAAATATCACGTTAAACTTTCCTATGAAGTTGATGGACTCGTTGAACGAGCAGATATAATCGGCGCCATTTTTGGCCAAACAGAAGGACTGTTAGGCCCAGAGATGAATCTGAATGAACTGCAACGAGTTTCAAAAGTAGGA
Organism: uncultured Candidatus Nitrosopumilus sp.; assembly: GCA_905616385.1. Lineage (GTDB taxonomy): Archaea > Thermoproteota > Nitrososphaeria > Nitrososphaerales > Nitrosopumilaceae > Nitrosopumilus. Next base: position 13,621 of record CAJQSS010000031.1, read on the forward strand.
CGTATTGAAGTTATTACTAAATCTACTTCTAATACTACAAACGGAAATGCAGTAATTCCAATGAGTACTGATATTGATACATGCGCATTAATTGCTGCAGGTATTGAAAGTATAGATAAAGTTGGTCCATTTGATTGTAAATTCACTTTAGATGCAATTGATGATGTACGAGCTGCAAAGAAAGATGATATTGTAAGACGTGCAAAAGAAATTAAGCAAAAGTGGGCAACAAAAACAGTTAGTGAAGGCGAGACTATGTTAAATGATGTTCATCAGGGTGATTCAGGTAAACTATCTACATACGGACCATCAAAATTAACTTGTAGTTCTGGTGTATTTGATTCAAAATGGGTAATTCTTGTTGAAGGTAGAGCTGATGTGATTAATCTTTTACGAGCTGGATATGACAATGTTCTTGCAATTGAAGGTGCAAAAATTGATGAATCTATAAAAGAATTATGTGCTGAAAAAGATACTGTTGTTGCTTTTATTGATGGCGATAGAGCTGGTGGATTTATTCTTAAGGAACTCAAATCTGTTGTCACACTTGATTATGAATTACAAGCAGATGCTGGTGTTGAGGTAGAAGAATTAACTCCTCAAAGACTAGATGAAATTCTAAGACCTATTGCTGATGAAATTAAAAATGGTAAACCTACACCAAAACTTGTAAGTGAAGATGATAAATCTATTACAGATGTAGCCACCAAAGTTTTTCCAAATCTCAATGAAACCCTTGAAGCTATTGCATTGGATGGTGATCAAAATGAAATTTTTAAAGTTCCAATAAGTGAAGTAGTTAGCAAACTATCCTCACAATCTGGTATCAAATATCTTTTATTAGATGGTATCATTACAAAGAGACTTTTAGAAGGTGCAAAAAATGCTGGCATTGAATGTGTAGTTGGACATAGAGTTGCAAAACTTTCTAATTCTGATGGCATGACACTAAAAACATTCGCTGACTTAGGCATATCTTAGGATTTTAGATGACTGAACTAAAAATTCAGCACCTCTTAACTCTCTCTTATTTATTATCTAAAGGAGCAAAATACAACTATGTAACTATCACGACTTCTTTTTTAGGAAAAAATATTCATAAATCACAACAAGCAGCATCTAAGCATTTACTTGAATTAGAAGAAAATAAATTCATTACACGAATAATTAATGGAAGAAATCTTTCAGTAAAAATTACTAGTAAAGGTTTTTCTGAAATGGTAAAACTGTCTTCTGTTTTGCAAAAAAGTTTAGATTCTTCACCATCTCATATTGATCTAAGAGGTACTTTAGTTTCAGGAATGGGTGAAGGTGCATACTATATGGGATTAAAAGGCTACACTAAACAATTTCAATCTAAAATTGGATATATTCCATTTCCTGGAACTCTTAATGTTAGATTGGATCAAAAAATTCATCAAGAATCCATTAAACAATTTGAAACTTTGAATGGAATTAAAATAAAGAGCTTCTCTGATGGTAAGAGGACATATGGCTGGGTAAAATGTTTTTCAGCTAAATTGAATAATTCAATAAATTGCCAATTAATCATACTTGAGCGTACTCATCATGATGATTCTGTAATTGAATTAATATCCAAAGTTTGTTTACGTAAAAATGCTAAATTAAAAGATGGTTCAAAAATTTCAATTAAAATTGAAATTAATTCTTAGATTCCATGGATTGATTCTCCATATTCTTTCTCAATTTTAGAACTAGAGCTTTCTGGAATTGGAGATTGTAATCTGGCAACTCTTGCATTTAGTTTGATTTTTTTACATCCTTCTGTAATGAATTTTTCTTGATGAACTTGATCATATCCTAATGCAATGATTTGTGGTTTGACAAGATTTACTGTTTTAAAAATATCATTTTCTTGTCCAATTAAGCACAAATCTACTACTTTAAGTGATTTTACCAATTCTTGTCTTTGTTCCTGACTGTGTAATGGATTTCTTTTTTTCATTTTTACAGCTGTATTATCAGTTGCTACAACTACCACCAATACATCTCCTAGTGCTTTTGCTGCATTTAATGTGGAAATATGTCCCGGATGAATAATGTCGAAAACGCCTCCTGCTAATACTACGTGTAATGAATCTCTTCCCATTTCTGTGAGTGTTATTCTATCTTTATTTACAAGATTTTTTTCTATCAAATCATCAATTTTCTCATTTATTTGATCCTCTGAAAGTATGTTTTTTTCCTTTAGTCTATCTGTAAGATTTCTTTCATTAATTTGACATACATACATTGTTGAGAGAATTGTTTTTTCAATTAATTCCAATGTTTTTGTATCTTTTGACCTCTTCTTTAATTTATTGATAATGTCACATTTTTGGTTCAAGGCCTTTTGCCAATCGTAATGCATCTACTAATCCATCTGCATATCCTATACTCAAAATTGCAACTTCATCTTGTCCCTCTTCTAAAAATTTTTCTGCATCATTAACGTATAATTCTGCATTTTCTAAAATTATTTCAAATTCTTTTTGATTTTTATAATATGGTATAATTTCTTCAAGTGCTTCTCTTACCATTGGAACATATTTTTTCATCATTTGATTTGAAATTTTTTCTGTTTTTTCCGAATTATCGAATGGCTCATCCATACATTGACCAAATAATTTAAGAGCATCTGACTCTGTAAAATGTAATCTTCCTGGAATAATTACCGTGTGAGGTGGTTTTCCAAAATTTATTTGTGCTAAAGTAGATATTTTACCTGAAATTATTTTCTGATCTTTAAAACCAATTCTTGAAGCAACTATGACATAACTTGACTCTGTGAGAACTTTTCTTCTTTGACCTTCTTCT
>CAJQSS010000032.1 GCA_905616385.1 uncultured Candidatus Nitrosopumilus sp.
AACTAATTTGTATACTTTATCTGCAATTTCTTTTTTTGACTTTTGCATTACCTTAGATGGAATTGTTGTTTTTCTAATTTTAGAAATAATTTGTTTCATTTTTTTACCACTAATCATTTTTTAATTGATTTTATATTAATTTCATTATTTTCACTTATTATCTAATAGTTAACTTCATAGACGAGTATTTTTTTTAATATATGTTGAGTAAACTACTCGTATGTTTAACAGGCATGCCTGGTGCTGGTAAATCTACAATTGCTGAGGGCTTGGAATCTAAAGGCTATGAAATTATTAATTTAGGAAATGCAGTGCGAGACGAAGCTAAAAATAGAAATCTGGAAGCAAGTAGAGAAAATCTTGGAAAATTAATGTTAGAACTTAGAGAAAAAAATGGACCTGGTGCAATAGCTGAATTAGTTGAATCAAAAATACAGTCCTCTACTGCAAATGTATTGTTAATTGATGGAGTTAGATCCAATGATGAGATAGACGTACTTAGAAAATTTGGAACTGTAAAATTATTAGCAATTCATGCATCTATAGATACTCGATTTAATTTCTTACAAAAAAGAGGAAGATCTGATGATCCACAAACAAAAGAACATTTCAATGAAAGAGATAATCGTGAATTAGGTGTTGGCATTAGCAATTCTATTGCATTATCTGATTTTGCAATATCTAATATTGGTTTAACAAAAGATGAATTAATAAAAAAATCATATGAAATAATTCAAAGATGGATTGAATGAATATTCCAAGTCTTAGTTGCAAAATAGAAATGTTTTGCACAGTAAATTCTTCTGAATCTATTGAAAAAATAGAAAAAGCAATTTCTAATATTTTTCCGTATTCAATTATAAATAATAATAATTTATCAATTAATGCACAATCTAAAGAATTAAGATCTTTTGAAAAAATTTATCAATTTATTCATAATAATAAATTACAAAAAAATTATTTACGTTCACTAGAAGATCATTTACAAGATGACACAACATGGTTTTATCTTAACAAACAAGCAGCATTTGTTGAACAAATAGCAATTTGTGAGGAATCTGATGAATCCCCATTGGGACCAATTAAAGTTACTTTAACATCGTCCAATATTGATGCAATAATTGACTGGCTAGTTTTTGATTAAATAGAATTAGTTAAAAAAATTAACTCATTATTGATTATTTTTTTTAGTTTGAATTTAAAATGAATTTTTTGAGAGTAATATCTAATGTTGATAAAATTAGGCATAATTGCAGCTGTTTTGATTTTGGGGGGCATGATGTTTTCTACAGAAATTACTGAATTATTTCCAAGTACATCAGCATTATTAGCTGATTCATTAAAAGATGACATTAATGCCCTTAATGAAAAAGTAACAAATTCTGCTGAGAATCGTCTAGATACTTCTATTGATAAAACTATTCAAAGTGTTAGTGACAGTGTTTATCAAGGAATTACAGAAACTGGAGATAAATTAGTTGAGAATGTTAATGAAAAAATTTCTGAAGGAATTACAGAAACTGGAGATAATATTAAAACTCAAATTGTAGAATCAAGTGAATCATCTAAAGAAATTCTTGTAAATGAAGTGTCTGGATTTGATCCATTTAGTTTCATAAAAAATATATTTAAAATTAATTGATTATTACTTCTAAAAGATCTTTTGCAGTAATAACTGAATTATGAATTTGTTCTGCTTCTGTTTTATGTCCAATTTCATCTTTATATCTTGCAGAAAAATGTGTTAAAATCAAATTTTTTACATTTGCATTTTTTCCTAATTCCGCAGCTTGTTTTGCTGTTGAATGACAAGTATCTTGTGCTTTTTGTTTTTCTTTATCAAGAAATGTAGAATCAAATACTAAGTAATCACATTCTTTAAAAAATTCTTCTAATTCTTTTGTTGGCATTGTATCTCCTGAAATTCCTATTTTTGTTCCTGGACGTTTTTTACCTAATACTTGTTCAGGTTTCATTATTTCATTATTATTAGTAATATCTTCTCCATTTTGTAATTTATTCCATAATTCACCTTCTGGTATTCCTAATTCCTTTGCTTTTTCAACATTAAATCTTCCTGGTTTATCTTTTTCTTCAAATAAATATGAAAATGCAGTAATTGAATGATTTGCTTTAGCTGCATACATTGAAAATTTATTATCTTCAAATATTTTCCCTTCCTTAACAATTGTAATTAAAATAGAAAATGATAATCCAAAATTTAACATTTTAATATTTGCTGCAAGAAATTCATCAATTCCTTTAGGACCAAAAATTTCTAAAGATTTAGTTCTATTTTGCAGTGACATTGTTTGTAATAATCCTAGAATTCCTACACAATGATCTCCATGCAAATGTGTTACAAATAATTTCATTTTTTTATTCCATCCCAAACCTGATTTCATATATGATATTTGTGATGCTTCACCTGCATCAAACATCAATATTTCACCATCATTTTCTAAACATATACAAGATAACCCTCTTCTTTCTGTTGGTTGTGCAGCTGATGTTCCTAAAAATACTAGTTTCATTTAATCAAAATAGTTCTTGTGAGACTTTTATGCCTATAGATCTGATATTTTTTCAATCCTTTTAATTTCATTTTAGGATCTAATTCTTTTTTATACATTATAGCAATTTTCTTGTTTTTAGGAATAATTGAGATAAATCTTTTCAAAATTTCTTCAGGTTTTTCTGATGCTTTTGAAGATCTACCATATGGTAAATCAGTAACAATTCCATCAAAATCATTTGATATTTTTACCAATTCTTGAAAATCTGATTTCAAAATTTTTGATTTGTAATTATTAATCTCAAGATTTTCTTTGGAAATTTCACACATATTTTCATCAAAATCTATTCCAATTGCATTGATACCCATAGATTCAGATTCAAGTAATGTTGTGCCTGTACCACAAAATGGATCACATAGAGTTTCCCCTTTTTTCAATCCAACTAAATTTATCATAACTCTTGTCAATTTCCAATCTAATTCATGAGGATATTTTTTACTTTTTTTAGGACGTTTTCTATTTTCATTTTTTTCTGAAAAACCAAAAAAATTTTCTTCATTTGTAAAAATTAGATATACTGTAATATCAGGATTTTCTAAATTTACTTTTGCATGTGTAAATTTAGATATCATGTCACCCATAGAGCTTTCTAATTCTAATGTATTCAATTGATTTGATGATAGGTTAACTACTCTACACACAAAACTTTTTGTATTTTTTAGAACATGAAAATTCTCATCACCTAAAAATAATCCTGACATTTTTCTTAATATTTGTCCAGAAGTTTTTACAAATGTAGCACGTTCCATAATTTTATTCCAATTAGTTTTTGATTGAATAATTATTAGATTTGAAATTATTTTTATTTTAGCAAACCTATCATACATTTTTACAATTGCAACAACTTCATCAGTTGCAAGTTCTAAATAATCTTTAGATAAAATAAAAAAACTTTCTGGCATTACATTATTGCCTTTGCAATAGTTTTTGAAATATCTACTTTTGATGTTTTTCCTGGAATTGTATTTGTACTAATGATACTTGTAACTCCTGCTTTCTTTATTTTCTTTTCAGCATCATTCATTAGAAGTGCATGTGTACATGCAACATAGATTCTTTTACATTTTTGTTTTTTAAGAAATTGTGTAGCTTTGATAATACTACCTCCAGTACTTATGATATCATCAACTAAAATTAAATCTCTATTTTTAACTTCTAAATTTTTTGTTTTAATTTCCACTTTACCTGTTTTTCTATCTCTTGTTTTCTCTAATGCGATATAATCTGAATTGAATTCCTTTGCAAATTCCTTTGCTCTTTCTTTTCCACCTTGATCTGGTGATACAATTAAAGGATTTTTTAGGCTCAATTTCTTAAAAAATCCTACAAGATCTGGAATTGCAGTAACATTTTTTGTTTTGATACTAAAATGCTTCAATCCAATTGAACTATGGATATCCACAACAATTATTTTTGATGCTCCAGCACTTTTGAATAACTTACCAAGTACTTTCATTGTAACAATTTCACCTGGTAAAAATTCTCTATCTTGTCTTGCATATCCCATATATGGAATTACAACAACTACTTCTGATGAATTTTCTTTAGCTTTAGTGATTAATGATAATGCTTGAACTAAGTTTGTATCTACAGGTGGATACATTGATTGTACAACAACAGATTTCTTTTTTGATATTTTCCCAATTAATGTAATTTTACTTTCTCCATCAGGAAAAACTTTAATTTCTGATTTTACAAGATTTGCCTTTATTTTTTTAGATAATTTTCTTGCTAAATCTTCAGAAGATTTTCCTGAAATTACTGATAATTTATTCAACAAAATGATGTGGTTTTATGGGATTCTTAAGTTTTGAGAAATTTTTTCTATTCGTCGCCTTCTCCACGACCTAAATCCCCAACACCATATTCATCAGTGACTTGTTTACGCTTACTTTCATGTTCTGCAATTTCTTGTGCTTCCCTCTTTTCATCTCCCTGATACACTGTTCTAATTGGCCATGGAATTCTAATATCGTATTTCTTAAATTCTTCATACATTATGACACGCATATCACTTTTCATTTTGAATTGTGAACCATAATCCCTAACATATACAATGACAGCAAAATCAAGAGATGAATCATTGAATTCATTAAATCTAACAACTGGTTGTGTTATGTCTACATGCAGATCTTTATCACAACCACAACTTGATTTATTTTCATCTAAAAATGAACATCTATTTTGTCTAACTAGATGTTTTCCTTTACCATCTTTAATTTCTATCATTCCACGTTTAGCAATTTTTACTAAAATAGCTGCAACTTGTTTTGGATCATTTAGATATGATACTCCAACTTTAATTATTGCTGGAACAAGTTTATTTTCTTTAGTATAATTGATAATTTGTCCTGTTACCAATTGTCTTGTAGGAATTATTGCTACAGATTCATGTAATCCATCTCTAACATAGGTAACTCTAGGTGTAATTTTATGAACATATCCATTATATCCTGATTCTAATTGAATTCTTTCTCCTTCTTTGAAAATATTATCTTTTCTAATCATTATATATGCAAAGTAATTTTGCATTGTTTCTTGTAATGCTAATCCAATACCAATTGCAAGACCACCTGTTGCAGTTGCTAATACAAACAAATCTACTCCCCACCAAGATACAATTCCTAAAATGGTTGCACCAAAAATTCCTACAGGTAAAATTTGTTTAAATGATTTAGGAATACCTTCTCTTTTTTTGCTTGCATATCCTACTGGTCGAGAACTTGGAACTAATGGCTCAAAACCATTAATCCTCTTTTCTTCTCTCCAAATATCTATTGCAAATATTTCATTTGGCTTTGCACCCATTTTTAATTTTCTTCCTGATTGATTATTTCCAGTAATACAACTGTTAAAATATTTTAAATATTTTCCTCTTTCAGATTCTTTCCATTTTTCAAAAGTATTACTTACTAATTTTTCATAACTTCCAATAGGGTTTCCTTTTGAAGTACGATATTGTTCTAATTGAATAATACCTTTTTTTGTTTTACAGAGATTCTTGAATTCTTCATCAGTAAAATCTTCAGGTGTAATAGTTGGTGGAACCCATTTGTATAATTTGTGAAAGAGACCATCATCATCTGAAAAACCTTGCATATCATACCAAACTTGAAAATCTTGTTTTTCAAGAATTGATTTATCACGTTTTGTAAGTATTATTGGTATTAAATGAGAAATTGTATATCCGATAACTAGAATATTGAAAGTATTGAGAATTTTTGCAAAAGTTTCTTCAGGAGTTAATTCCATTGTAGAAATATTTGAATCCTGTTCAAATAATTCTGAAGTTTGAATATATGCATTAGTTGATGAAATTAGAGCAATCGCAAAAAATGGTAATACTGCATTTTGTACAAATTTTGATAAATGTGGTCTAGTGTAAAATATTTTTTTTGATTTTATCAGTGATGAGAATGTTCTATATGCAGCAGCTATCATAACAATTCCAACTATCATTATGATGAAAGCTAATTGAAGTGATTCTGATGAAGCTAATAACTGTGAAACTGTTTCAAATTCTCCAACTGAAATTTGTGAAATATCTCCTTCGCTCATAATTTGTCTTCTTATTTTGTTTTATTTTCTAGAATAAAATGTTAAGCCATTTTGATTATTTTAAGAGAAAAAACTACATAATTATTGATTATTTTATGCCTAAAATTTTTGCAACATTTAACAAGGGTTATAGTACTAATTTCAAAATGACCTATCAAAAATCAATTTGGAATGATTCACCATCTATGAAATCATACACATTATCTAATTTTCGTCAACTTCCACAAATTCAACAATTTTCTGAAGAAAAACAATTTGAAATGGAAGTTGTAGGAAATGTTTTACCTTTTAAAGCAAATAACTATGTAGTTGAACAATTAATTGATTGGAATAATATTCCAAATGATCCCATTTTCGTCTTAACATTTCCTCAAAAAGGAATGTTGAAACCTGAACATTATAAAAAAATGGCTGCTGCATTAAAAAATAATGCTGATAAAAAAGAAATTGCAACTATTGCAAATGAAATTCGTTTACAATTAAATCCACATCCTGCAGGTCAAATGGAACTTAATGTTCCAACATTAAAGGATGGAACCAAATTATATGGAATGCAACACAAGTACAAAGAAACTTGTCTTTTCTTTCCTAGTCAAAGTCAAACTTGCCATGCATATTGTAGTTTTTGTTTTAGATGGCCACAATTTGTTGGTATGGATGAAATGAAATTTGCAATGAAAGAAGGTGAACAACTAGTTCAGTATCTTAAAGAACATCCTGAGATTACTGATGTATTATTCACTGGTGGTGATCCAATGATTATGAAAGCAAAAATTTTCTCAAAATATATTGATACTTTAATTGATGCAAATCTTCCAAATCTTAAAACTATTAGAATTGGAACAAAAGCACTTGCATATTGGCCTTACAAATTTTTAACAGATTCGGATTCTCAAGAAATGTTACAAATTTTTAACAAAATAACTAATAATGGTTTACATCTTGCATTTATGGCTCACTTTAATCATCTAAATGAATTATCAACAGATGCTGTAAAAGATGCAATAAAGGAAGTGAGAAAAACAGGTGCGCAAATTCGAACTCAATCACCTCTTTTAACACATATCAATGATGATGCAGAAATGTGGGCTAAAATGTGGACTAAACAAGTTGAATTAGGTTGTATTCCATACTACATGTTTGTAGTTAGGGATACAGGTGCGCAACACTACTTTGGAATTTCTTTAATTAAAGCACATGAAATTTTTAAGAGTGCATATTCTTCAGTTAGTGGATTAGCTAGAACAGTTCGTGGACCAAGCATGTCTGCAACTCCAGGTAAAGTCCATGTAATGGGAACTGCAAATGTTAATAATGAAAAAGTAATTGTTTTAAGATTTTTACAAGGTAGAAATCCTGATTGGGTAGATATTCCATTTTTTGCTAAATATGACGAAAATGCAATTTGGTTAGATGACTTAAAACCAGCATTTGCTGAAAAATTCTTCTTTGAGGAAGGAATGAAAAGTTTTCAAAAAAATTAATTTAATTGGAAATTATTTTATCCTAAACTTTACCTGACTTTCTTGACAATTCTATCTTACTAGATAACATTAGTAAAATAATTTCTTAAGACTAGTAATTGGATTCTAAACAAGTTTTACAAACTATTCAAGATGAAAGTATCTCTTTCATTGATTTTTGGTTTGTAGATATTTTTGGTGAACTTCATAATGTTGGAATGCCAAGTTATGCAATTAATGAAAATAGTTTTGTAAATGGTCTTGAAAAATTAGATGCAAGTTCAATTGTTGGATTTAAATCTGTAAATAATTCTGATATGATTTTAATGCCTGATCCAAATTCATTTAAAATTTTACCTAATGATTATGATCCAGGACATAGAAAAAATGCACGTATCTTTTGTGATCTATATGATGGTAGCACAAAAAAGGAATCACGCTATAGTAGAGATTCTAGAGGAATTGCACAGAAAGCATCTGAAAAACTTGGCGAATTTGGATTTACTCATACTAATTGGGGACCTGAAATCGAATTTTTTGTCTTTGATTCAATCAATGTTTATCCGTCACCCTATGCTGCAACTCATTCGGGTGGTGGTTCTGGCTATTCAATTGACTCTAAAGAATCACCATGGTCTAAAGGAAATGTTAGTACAGCAATAAATTTCAAAGAGGGATATTATCCATCACAACCAAAAGATACACTTGCAGGATTTAGAAAAGATGTATGTGAAGATTTGTATAATTATTTTGGAATAAAAATTGAAGCTGAACATCATGAAGTAGCAACTTCTGGTCAATGTGAAATTAATTTAGTTTATGATGAGATGATTGTTATGGCAGATAATGTAATTGCAGTTAAAAATTTAGTTAAAGTAAAAGCTAAAAGAAAAAATAAAGTAGCAACTTTTATGCCAAAACCAATTTTTGGTGATAATGCATCAGCTATGCATACACATCAGAGCTTATGGAAAGGAAATTCTAATGTAATGTATGATCAAGATGATGAAGTCGCACAGATGAGTCAAATTGGTAGATATTATGTTGGCGGAATTTTAAACCATGCATCAGCATTATGTGCAATTTCAAATCCTACTACCAATTCTTACAAACGTCTTGTTCCTGGATTTGAAGCACCGGTGAATGTTTGTTGGGGATTAGCAAATCGTTCTACTGCGATTAGAATTCCAATGTATAATAGAAATCAAGAAAAAAGTAAAAGAATAGAATATCGTGTACCTGATCCTACTGCAAACATCTATCTTTTAGAGGCTGCATTACTCTTAGCAGGATTAGATGGAATCAAAAATAAAATTGATCCAGGTGATCCTATTGAAGAAAATGTTTACAAACTTTCTTCAGAAAAGAAAAGAGAATATAATATTGGTTCTTTACCAGTTTCATTAAAAGGTTCATTAGATTCTCTTGGTAGTGATTCTAACTTTTTAGAAGAAGTTTTTACAACTGATTTTCTAGAAGCATATTCTGAATTAAAATATAAAGAATACACTGCATTTGCACAAACACCCACAGCTTGGGAAGTTTCAATGTATGCTGATGCATAACTAGGAGTAATTGGCATTAGTATTGTTATAATCGCTTTAGTCAAAACAAGAAAGAATTAACTTTATAAGTAATTTTAAAAAAATATTCCAAATCATTGATATGTTGTAATGTGATAAACTACAAGTATAGGAAAATGGGTACTGATCCTAACTAGGTTGATAAAAAATGGTTGAATCTAATTATGATATTTTAGGAATTGTAGAAGGAATAACAGAGAAAGAAATTAGAGATGCATTTAGGAGATTAGCTTTACAATTTCATTCTGATCGCGGGGGAGAAAATGAACAATTTATTAAAATTAAACAGGCATATGATGATCTAAAAATTGGTAAAAAATACCCTGATACAGATATTGAAAAAATTAAAAATTCTAGGGTTTATTCGGATGAAAGTGAAGAAGACGTTAGAAGAAAAAATCAGATTTTAGGTCAAGAACTATCTAAAGAAATGAAAAGTGCTGAAGAATGGGTAACTGCATTAAATGATTCAAATTCTACAGCAACTAGATTATTTGGTTCAAAAACTCTTGGTGAGATTGAATTAGAACGAAAAGTAACTGGAACTTTATCTATTAAAGGAAATTTCATGGCTGGAAGTTTAACTTATGATGGTCCAATAATCATGCAAGGAAGTATCACTAGTCCATCATGGACTCAAGAATTTAAAACTAACATCCATTTAACTAAAGGAGATTTTAAATTCATTAATCCATTAGAAAATAAGTATAAAATTGAAAACGGTGCTAAAATTATTATAGATAATGGTAATGCTGTTGTTGGTAATATTTACGGTAGAAAGTATAGAGTTGAAGATAAAGACGGTAGAGTTGGAATTTTTCAAATTCAAGAACACCGAACAAGTATTTCTGCTCCAAATGGAAAAATTATTGCTGAAGATATTGTAAACACTGTATCTCTTGATGCTGATAGTATTATGGTTCTTAATGTAGAACAGGATTCAATTTTATCTGCTCGTGAAATTTTATTTTATGGAGGAAAACTAACTTTTGATTGTGTTATTGAATTAAGAGAGAATGGTTCGATTAGATTTTTTGAAAATTTTTCAATTCAAGGATTAAGTGGAGATGCAATAATTGAATTAGAAAATGGTAAAAAAATTAGATTATTTGATCTTAAAACTAAAAAAATCAAGGATTTACCTGATGAATTAATTTCTAATAAAGAAAATTATTCCAAAGATGCTACTTTGGTTGGAAATGGATTTACAATTACATATGATATGTTAGATTATCTTTCAAAAAAACAGGAAACTAAACAAAAAAGTAATTGGTCATCAAAATTTGGATTTTCTGAAAAATAGTTAATTTTTCCTTATTTTTATTAATTATGTATGAACTTAGAAAAATAAAATAATAAAAAGAAATTAAAAATTGTAGAACTAATCTAATCGATTAATTCAGTCCAACCTTTGACGAAGACTGAGTTTTTGTAGAGTGGAACTGGTTGTCCAACTGTAAAGTCCATTGGTCTCATCCAAAAGATTGCTTTTGTTGGGCATACACCTATGCATGCACCATCAGAAATACATCTCTCTGGGTAGAAAACGAATGCTTTTCCTCTTTTCCAGCCTTCAACAGGTTTTACTCTTAAGACATCTGGTCCAAGTGTTGTACAGATTTCTACACATAGTGCACATCCGATACACATTTGTTCGCTGATGTCTGGAATTATTCCTACTGGCATAACAAAATTAGATCATAATTTGACGTTAATATAATTTTCTTAAATTTATGTATCTATAACACCGTTTGAAATTTTATAACGC
>CAJQSS010000033.1 GCA_905616385.1 uncultured Candidatus Nitrosopumilus sp.
ATCATATGGTTCGATAAAGGCTGTTAACGATCTAATATTATCCGTAAAAAAAGGTCAAGTTTTTGGATTTTTAGGTCCAAATGGTGCAGGAAAATCTACTACCATTAAACTACTTACAACTTTGATTAGACCATCATCTGGTTCACTATCTATTTTAGGAATAGATGCTATTTCTCATCCATTAAAAATTCGTGATAAAATTGGTGTTGTTTTACAACAACCCAGCTATGAGCCTACATTATCTGTAGAAAAATCTCTTGATAAATATGGAATGATGTGGAATATTCCAAAAATTGAGCGTAAAAAAAGATTGGAACAACTTTTGAAAGATTTTGATTTAATTGAAATTCGTAAGAAAAGAAATGAGGATCTTTCTATAGGTCAACGAAGACGAGTACAAGTTGCACGTGAATTTATGCATGATATGGAATTATTATTTTTAGATGAACCCACTGTTGGATTAGATCCTGAAGCACGGAGAAAATTATTAGATTATTTAAAAAATAAAGTTAAAACAGGTTTAACAATTTTTTATACAACTCATATTTTATCTGAAGCTGAATATCTTTGTGATGAAATAGCTATAATTGATAAAGGAAAAATTCTTACTGTTGATTCACCCGATGCTTTAAAAAATAGATTTGGAAAAGAAAAAACAATCAAAATTCATTTATTAAAAAAACAATCTAATATTTCATCTTTATTACTTGATATTCCAGATTATGAAATTAATTTTGATACTGGAACAACAATTATTATCCATTCAGAACAATCAGAATTAATATTACTTAGAGTTTTAAAAATTCTTAATGAAAATAATATAGATATTGAAGATTTATCTGCAGTACCTACAAATCTTGAGGATATATTTTTAAAAATGATGAGGGAAAATGCATCCAATAATTAGACTTGTTAATAGAAATCTAACGATTTCACTTAATCCTGGATTTTTAATTTGGCAAATAATTTTTCCTTTAATCTATATTTTTGTGGCAGGTTTTGCATATGGTCCATTAATTAATCAAGTTCCATTTGGTGGTAAGGAACTTGACTATCCAGCATTTTTAGCATCTGGTATGATTGGATTTAATATAATGAATAGTACATTGATTTCTGGAATTTTAATTTGGAACGATAGGAGACATGGAATGTTTGAACAAATTATGTCTGGTCCATTTACTAGGAGTCATTATATTCTTAGTAATATTTGCACTATAGGCATAATTGGACTAATCAGTGCTTCTTTGATTGCCATAGTTGGATATCCAGTAATTTTTCAATCTGCAGAATTTTCCCTAGTAACAATTCCAATCATTATTTTTGGTGCAATTACAGGATCAGTATTATTTGGCTCATTGGCATCAATAATTTCTACCAGATTACGCTCAAGTGAAGGATTTAATGTAATGATTAATACTGTTTTTCTTTTCTTTGCTTTTGTTAGTTCAGCATTTTATCCAGCTGACACTGCACCTGAGCCACTACGTACGGCATTTTATCTTAATCCATTGACATATCTTGTTGATATAATTAGAGCAGGTATTTTCGGAACTGTTACAGAATTTGTAATTTTGGAAATGGTTATTCTGGCTGTACTTGCAACTGTTCTTTTTATTATTGCATCAAAGCTATTAACAAGATTAGATTTTTAAAAATTAAAATTATTTTTTAAACTTTTCATACATTTCATTAATTTTTTTAATCATGTCTAAATTTTCATACTCTATTAAATCTAAATTTGGTATTACACAATGTCCTCCTATGATACCTGGAAACATTTTAGGTCTATTTCCTAAATTTTCATGAATTTCATCTGCAAATTTCCACATTTCATCAAAATCAACATTTTCTTTTTCACAAATCATTTTAGTAATTTGAGCATAATTAATTAACCATCCATAATATGTTGTATCTACTAATATTTTTGCAAGTTCTGCAGTTTTTGTTGTTGACATCCAATCTACTTTTTCAAATCTATTTTCTAAATCTATTTTTATTTTTGAATCTATTTCTATACCATCAAATGAAATAAATTTTGTATATTTTTTAATATCATTCAAAAACCTTCTATGTACCCCACGAACTGGTGAAAATAAAATTGGTATTGATGATTTTTCTTGTATAATTTTTGTGGTTCCTGGTTTTACAGTTGAGTGTATTATGACCACTTGAATATTTTTTATTTTATCCATCCAATTTAATACAATATTTGTAAACCCTGTTAGTTCTCCTGGTAGGCACACATGAAGATATTCTGGATTTTTAATGACTTCATTTTCAGAATATTTTTTACATTTTGTATTATCTAAATCAATTCCAACACAATCAAATTTTCTATCTACAAGTAAATCAAATAACGTCTCACCCACTTCTCCCATTCCTAAGATGATATCTGTCATTATGCCTAAACTGTGGAATATTGACTATATTATGTTCATGCTATGGTCATCATTAATTTTTAAATAAAGTAGCCCGGCCCAGACTCGAACTGGGGTCAAAGGCTTCAAAGGCCTCTATGCTTGACCGCTACACTACCGGGCTGCTAAATCGAGCATTACTATTCCCTTAATGAACTTTTTAATTCAATTTAACTCTTAAAACTAATTTTTGATAATTTTCATTAAATTTTCTATCGGATTTTCCATTTGTTTAACAATTTTTTCTGCTTTTTTTTGGTTTTGATTGTTTTTTAATTCAAAAATTTTCTTAATATGGTTTGAAATTTTTGATGGATTTGTTTCTCTTTTTACCAGATGTTTTTTTACTAAGAATTTTTCTATTATATTTGGAACTGCGTTATATGATATTGTAGGAACTCCCATTAAAGCAGATTCTGCTGTCATAGTTCCACCAGATCCTATAAAAATATCTGTATTATTTAATAAATATTTTCCATCAAATGACATTTTAACAATTTTTACTTTAGATCCAATTACTTTTTGTAAATTTACAATTTGTTTAGTATATCTTGCTAATACTATAATATTTTCATCTTTGTAATCATTTGCAATTTTTTGAATTATTGGAATGATTTTACTTGACTTTGATGTATATGATGCTTCTTCTTCTTCTACTCTAACCAAAATATTTTTCTTATTATTATTTTTAAATGGAGAATCAATATTTTCATTAATTTCCCTTTTCATCGTAACTACTGCATCAATTGCTTTGTATTGTACAATATTTTTTTCATTAATTCCATATTTAGAAAATTCTTTTTTTGGTATAACATGTGGAATTAGTAATTTTTGAATTAGTGGTAATGTTAATCTCATTACTGCATTAGCATGAGGAGAATCACAAAACATTATGTGTTTAATTCCTAACCCAAATGAAATTCTTGCAGCCTCTGGTGATCCATAACTAATTACTAAATCAGGTTCAAATCCCTTAATTTTTTTAGATAGCTTCTCAATTCTTTCAATACTAGCCTTAAGCTTACTTTTTTTATCACTTCCACCATGTTTTCCAACAAAAATAAGGTCAAAATGACGTATTTTTGATAACTTTGAAACTTCATCATATTCTCTAGAAGTACACAAAAGTTCATGTTTTTTTCTTAATCTTTCAACTATTGGTTCGGAAAACAATAATTGTTTTGGTGTTAGAATATCAATCCATATTTTCAAGTATTCTTGATAATTATTGTACTTCAATAAGTTTTTCTTAGTCCTCATCATCACTAATCGTATGTCTGGAGTGAAAGTTGTTGTTTATGGACTTAGTACTGAGGGATATGCTCTTGCATCTCAAATGGCAATTAAAGGAGCTGATGTCTATATCATAGATGAATCGACACCATCTGCTATATCCCTTAAAGCTGAAATTGCTAAAACTTATCCAAATGTTGCTTCATTAAAAGAGGATGAACCATTATTAGCTATGGAGCCAATCGATGTAGCTATTTCTAAAGCTCAATATCTTTTCTTTACTCCAAGAATTAGAAAAACAGGTCAAGATATTAAAACAGAAATTCATTCTAAATTTAAAGATGCAACTACATCATTAAAGAAAAATAGCTCTGTAATCTTTACACTTCCAACTGGATTTGGAGGTAATAATGAAAATATTTCATTATTAGAACACGTAACTGGATTTCAAGCTGGTAAAAATATATCTTATTTTTACTATCCATTAGAGGATCTTAATCAACAACCAAAAATTATTGGTTCATTTAATGGGAAAGAAGATCCAGTTCTTTCTGATTTACTTAATACAAATAAAAAAGAAACAAAATTTGTAGCCATTTCATCCTCAGAACATTTTCATGCTATTGATATTTTATCTAGGTTTTCTAGTCTATGTAGTGTATTAGAGGTTTGTAAGTATGCAAAAGATGAAATTACAAAAAATGATCTTTCTTCAAGTAATTTTCAAGAGATATTTTTAGATAATATGATTAGTGGATTATTTGATCTAAAATCTTTAGGTTCATCATTTGAGGGTTCAAATTCATTAATGTATTTGATTAATGGAAGTGTAAAAGGTATTGATGGTTACATGAAAAAATTAATTGATGAAATTCGTATAACATTAAAGAAAAATGATCTAAAAGCAAGTAGAACAAAAATTGCATTATCTTGGACACTTGATCAACATGTAATGCGTGGAGATAAAATTGAAATGCTTCAAAATTTGACTACACGATTACGTGATTATATTGGAGATGTTGAAGCTTACCAAAATCCCGATTTTAATTTGTTTCATAGTGATAAAACTACAATTATTGTAGCATGCTCACAATCTGATTTTGATAATATTGAAAAGACTAAACATGATTCTAATCTAATAATTGTTAAAGCTAATCCTCTATGTGAAACGCTTCAATAATAGTATAAATTAGCTAAAAATTTATTCTGTTTAAATTGTCTGATGAAAATAATTCTGAAGAAATTACTCCTGAAGAAATTACTCCTGAAGAAATTACTCCTGAAGAAATTACTCCTGAAGTTATTTCTGAAGATGTAAGTGAAACTAATAATCTCTTTAAAGAATCTAAATATAATGATAATATTGAAGAAACTTCTGAAGATTTATCAAAATTATTAGATTTAGAAAAACAAAAGTCATCTCAATTTGAAGAAAAATTAAAATATGTATTAGCAGATTTTCAAAATCTTAGTAAAAAGACACAATCTGATATTGAACATGGTGTTAATTCTAAAATTGATGAATTCATGTTAGATTTTATCAAAATTTATGATGATTTCATTAGAGCTAAAGAAGTAATATCTGAAAGTAAAATTAATGCAGATGGTTTAAATTCAATTTTAAAAAATATGGAATTATTAATGCAAAAATATAATGTGACCCCTATTGAGGCATTAGGCGAAATTTTTAACCCAAATTTCCATGAAGCAATTTCTATAATCTTTGATCCAACCTTAGATGACAACACAATCACTAAAGAGATTAGGAAGGGATATATTTCTCATGAGAGGATTATAAGACCTACGCTAGTAGAAATTTCAAAAAAGGATGATGATAAAAAATGACTAAAATTATTGGTATTGACTTAGGAACAAGTAACTCTGCTGCTGCAGTTGTAATGGGTGGAAAACCAACTATTATTCCAGCTGCTGAAGGAGCAACTGTGGGTGGCAAAGCATTTCCATCTGTTGTTGCATTTAGTAAGGATGGTGAGCTTTTAGTTGGTGAGCCTGCTAGGAGACAAGCTGTTACAAATCCAGATAATACTATTGTCGCTGCTAAAAGAAAAATGGGTTCTAATGAAACTTTTAAAATTTTAGATAAACAATACAAACCTCAACAAATTTCTGCATTTATTCTTCAAAAAATTAAAAAAGATGCAGAAGCATTTGTTGGAGAACCAATTGAGAAAGTAGTAATTACAGTTCCTGCATATTTTGATGATAATCAACGTCAAGCAACTAAAGATGCTGGAACTATTGCTGGTCTTGATGTTGTTAGAATTATTAATGAACCAACTGCTGCAGCATTAGCATTTGGATTAGATAAATCTAAACAAGATATGAAAATACTTGTTTTTGATTTTGGTGGTGGTACATTAGATGTTACTATAATGGAAATGGGTGGTGGTGTCTTTGAAGTACTTAGTACATCTGGAGATACTAAATTAGGTGGTACAGATATGGATAAAGTTCTAATTGATTATCTTGTAGATGAATTCAAGAAAAAAGAAGGTGTTGATCTAACTTCTGATTCAACAGCAATGACAAGAATTAGAGAGGCTTGTGAAAAAGCAAAAATTGAATTATCAACAGTGATGGAAACTGATATTAATTTACCGTTTATTGCACATGATCCTTCTGCAGGTGCTAAAAATCTTGAATTAAGAATTACAAGAGCCAAATTAGATGAATTAATTGGACCAATTGTTGACAGATGTAAGCCTTCAATACTCAAAGCATTAGAAGATGCAAAATTATCAAATTCTGATATTAATAAAATTGTCATGGTAGGTGGACCAACAAGAATTCCTTTAGTCAAAAAATTTGTTAGTGAAGTTGTAGGGCAGGAAACTGAATCTGGTGTTGATCCAATGGAGGCAGTAGCAATGGGTGCTGCAATTCAGGCAGGAATTATTGCTGGTGATGTTACTAGCGATATTGTTTTACTTGATGTAACACCTCTAACACTAGGAATTGAAACATTAGGCGGTGTAAGAGAACCACTAATTGAAAGAAATACAACTATTCCAACTTCTAAAGGTAAAGTTTTCACAACAGCTGCTGATAATCAAACAGCTGTAACTATTCATGTTGTTCAAGGAGAAAGACCAATGGCAACTGATAATGTTTCATTAGGAAGTTTCAATCTTACTGATGTACCACCAGCTCCAAGAGGAGTTCCACAAATAGAAGTGAAATTTGATATTGATGCAAACGGAATTATCAATGTTACAGCAAAAGATCTTGGCACACAAAAAGAAGCAAAAATTACTATTGAATCTAATTCAAAATTATCTAAAGAAGAAATTGAAAAACTAAAAGAGGATGCTGAAAAATTCTCTGATGAAGATAAAGTAAAGAAAGAAAAAATTGATCTTAAAAATGAGGCAGAGAGTTATATCTATACTACTGAAAAATTAGTAAATCATGATTTAAAAGATAAAATTTCACAAGAACAAGGAATTAAAATTACTGATGCAGTAAAAGAAGTGAAAGAAGTTTTGGATAAAGAACCATCTGAATTAAAACCTAAACTTGAAGCACTTCAATCTTTAGTTAATGAAGTAACCACTGAACTTTACAAGAA
>CAJQSS010000034.1 GCA_905616385.1 uncultured Candidatus Nitrosopumilus sp.
ATTCATTCTCACCATACATTGCAGATATGCAACGTGAAAATCCAATGTTTAAAGAAGTAGTAAAACTTGGTTTGACACCAATGCTATCATCATTGGCAATTATGGAAAATGCAGACTCTGAATCTGAAGTTCTAGGACTTGGATTATCAGTGATTGCACTAAACTTGGGAATGTATATTGGACTTCCAGCATTTGGAATCATTAAAGTAATTCAACTTAGAAGAAATTAATTTTTATTTTAAAGTGCAACTAGTTTTACTGTATCCATGTTTTTATTTTTATGAAAATCTTTTGTCATTGTTGTAACTTTTTCAGCATCCCCATCTATAACAAATAATTCCATACACTTTTCTTTGTCTATTTTACTATGAAGATGTGTTGTGATTAGATCTTCAAAATTATGAGTAATCCCTGAAACAATATGATCAAACTCATCATTATGTACAACTAAAAGAATAGCGTGAATATTTCCTGATAAATTTGAATTTTGTTTTTCTTCAGAAACAAAAGTTCTGATTCCAGCTCTAATTGCTTCTGATCTTCCTGAAAATCCCATAGTTGATTGTAATTTGTCTAATTCTGATAGAATTTCATCATTTAATGAAATTGAAACTATTGGCATGTGGTTAATGTTATTAAATATCTTATAAGTTTAGCACTAAATGTTATTAACATTTTATAGATTTATTAATAATATTGATTAAATTGCTGCGTGAATACCCAAATTAAACTAGCTATAATTGCAATAGTAATTGTAATTCCATTATCCTCTTTTGCAGTTTCTCAAACTAATTCCAGTTCACAGTTTTCATCTAATGATGATATAAAATTACAAGTAATTACTTCAGCGAATTTTCTTTATGAATTTTCACAAAATATAGGAAATGAAATGATTGATGTGACTCTACTAGTTCCAATGGGAGTTGATCCCCATGATTGGGAACCTACTATCAAAGATACAGAAAGAATACACAGATCCGATTTGATAATTACTAATGGTATTGGTTATGAACATTGGATTGATTCAATCCATACATCAAGTTATCAAGGAATTATAATTGATACAAGTGATGGAATTTTAATTGATCATGCTGATGATCGTGCTGATGATCATGGTTCTCTAGATCCACATATTTGGTTAAATCCTGTTTATGCACAATTACAAGTTAAAACTATTGCAAATGCTTTGTCTATTTCTGATCCTACAAATAAAAATTATTATCAATCCAATGCTAAACTATACATTAAAGAATTAGATGTACTTGATTCAAAAATTAGAAATGATTTATCTAGTTGTAAAACTGATTTTATAACTTTTCATAATGCTTTTTCATATTTTGCCAAAGAATATGGTTTAACTCAACATACAATTATTTCTTCAAATGATTCACATGGTGAGGTAACACCACAAACATTAGAAAATATAATTTCTACTGCAAAAAAATATGATATTAAAGTAATTTTTGCAGAAGAAAGTAGTTCAACAAAAACATCTCAAGTTATTGCAGATGAGATTGGTGGAAAAGTTCTTGTTTTATCTCCTTTAGAAATTACTTCAAATGAAAATTATATTTCTAAAATGACTCAAAACCTTAAAAATCTAAAGGAGGCATTATGTTGAATGCTGTAGAAATAACAAATCTTACGGTCAAATATCCAGATGTGAAGGCATTAGATGATGTAAGTTTTGTAGTCAAGGAAGGTGATTTTCTAGGCATAATTGGCCCTAATGGTGCAGGAAAATCTACTCTTTTTGATTCAATGTTGGGATTAAATACAAAATATGATGGAACAATCAAATTTTTTGAGGAAGATATTAAAAAATCAAAAAAATATCATAAAGAAATTGGATATGTTCCACAAAAACCTGTATTTGAAAAAAATTTCCCTGCAACAGTTAGTGATGTTGTCAGAATGGGATTAAGAAATGAATCTGATGAAAATAAAATTGATGAAATTTTACAACAATTATGGATACATGAGCTTCGTAAAAGAAGAATAGGTGAATTATCTGGTGGACAACTACAACGTGTATTTATCGCAAAAGCCTTAGTAAATAATCCAAAGATTCTGATATTAGATGAACCTGTAACAGGAATTGATCAACAAAGTATAGAGTTATTCTATAGTATTCTTAGAGAATTGAATTCCAAACAAAAAATTACAATTATTTGGTCTTCTCATGATTTAGATGCCGTAAATCAATTAGCAAATCATGTTGCATGTTTAAATCGAACATTATTTTTCCATGGGGAGTCTGAAAAATTCTTTTCTGATGATGATCTTGTTAAACAGTATTCTGAAGCATCAATGCAGGAACATATGCATCATCATTAATCATGTCTTTTGAAATTCTAACTTACAGTTTTATGCATAGAGCATTAATTTCTGGAATTGCAATAGCAATTTTGTGTTCTAT
This sequence comes from uncultured Candidatus Nitrosopumilus sp., assembly GCA_905616385.1. Lineage (GTDB taxonomy): Archaea > Thermoproteota > Nitrososphaeria > Nitrososphaerales > Nitrosopumilaceae > Nitrosopumilus. Next base: position 2,420 of record CAJQSS010000034.1, read on the forward strand.
TGTTGGATTGTTTTTAGTTTTAAGACGTTATTCTTTATTTGGTGATGCAATTGCACATTCTTCGTTTGGTGGAATTGCATTAGGTTTGTTAGCTGGAGTCTATCCATTATGGACAGCCTATGGTGTCTCTATAATTAGTGCATTAATTATTACAAAAATTAAAGACAGATACAACATATCTGGTGATGCCTCAATTGCAGTACTTTTATCATCAGGCATAGCAGCTGGGCTTGTAATTATTAGTTTTTCAGGGGGATTTACGATTGATATCTTTAGTTTTCTATTTGGTAGTATTCTTCTAGTTAGTGTAGATGATACAATTCTAATTTTAGCTCTAACTGGGGCAATTTTAATTGTAATTTTATTACTGTATAGACAAATTCTTTATTCTACATTTAATGAGGAACAAGCTAAAGTTAGTGGAATACCTGTAGAAAAAATTAATTATTTAATTATATTTATGGCAGGAATTACCGTAGTTACCTCAATTCAACTTGTTGGTGTATTGTTAATTTCTGCTTTATTTGTAATTCCAAATGTTACAGCTATTATGTATGGTAGAGGTTTCAAACAAACTGCAATAATTTCAATGAGCTTTTCTGTATTTTCAGTTGTTGTAGGAATTTTAATTTCATATATATTTGATATCACTCCTGCTGGAACTATAGTTTTGTTATCTATTGGATTACTTGGAATAACTATGGGAATAAAATCTGCAGGATTATTATCTAAGAATTAATTAAAGAATTTAATCTTCTTTTATCATGTATAGCTTTTACATAAAATAACGCTGTTACAATAATTCCTAATGCAATTAGTGGTGATGCAATTTCAGTATATTTTATTTCAGTACTATCAATTGTTTTAACTTGTGAAACATTAACTGGAATTTCTATGATATTTACTGTTCCAATTCTATTTCCTTCTTGTTCAACAAACCAAATTTTTCCATTCTTATCAGATGTCATAAATTGAATAAAAGATCCTTCAGTTGAAATTGGAATTTCCTTTAAATCATCATTGTCTGGATCATAAACTCCAATACTATCTACAACATGCTGTGCAAACCAAATATTTCCATATCTATCAAAAGTCATACCAAATGGCAATGCTTCTTCATCTGGTACTGAAATCTTTTCAAATGTCTGTAGAACTGGATTGAATTTTGTAATTGCTGTGCCTGTATGTTCTGCAATCCAAACATTTTCATTTTTATCAAAAAGTAAGAATTCTGGGCCATCAAGTGGAATTTCCTTTGAATACTGAGTAATTTTACCCTCGTTTGGATCAATATATCCAATTTTACCTATACCTGTTGCAGTATACCAAATATTTCCATCACTATCTATTGATAATGCAAATGGTAGTGAATCTCTTTCAGGTAATTCTAGAACCTTAAAGACATCATCATCTGGAATATATTTCAAAATTTTATTTTTATTTACAATTGTAATCCAAATATTATCATCAAAATCTGCTTGAATGAATATTGGTTTGTTATCTGCTATAACTGGATCAAGTTTTGGAATTGTTTTTGTTGTAATTTCTTTTGTTTCTACATCAATATACCCAATTTGATTCCTTGGTGAGTCTGTAAACCAAATTTTTCCAGTATTGTCCATAGTTAGAAACATTGTAGATAATCCATTAAATGAGTAAGATGAAAATTCTTGTGTCTTAAGTGAGAATTCCCATAATCTTGGTGCAGATGGATCACTTATCCAGATAGAATTTTTTCCATCATACAATGGATAAAGTGGTTTTGCATTTTCTGGAAATTCATATTCGACTATTTGAGTCTGAATATTTTCTAATCTTGGTTTAACTAATACATTAAGTATTTTTGATTCATTTGCATTTTCAGTTCTTTGAGATTCAATTTCTAATTGCCAGTCTCCAGAAAATCCAAATGTTAATTCACCTTGAAATTCTACTGGAACATTATTATCTTCTTTAGTTATTTCCATTGGAATTTCAATTGGAGCTATGTTTTTTGATGGATTTGCAATTTTTACTTTTAGTTGATTTGAATCATAAATTGGATTATTATTCGAATCACTGACTTTAACTAAAATTGTATTTATTCCACTTGAAAATGGTGAGATTTGAATCTCAAATTTTGCATTATCAGTAAATTCAATTGTTTTAAATCCATAGATAATTTCTTGTGCATCAGCATTTTGAATCTCACCTGCAGGGAGAGTTCCATTTGTCAATAATGCAACTACTCCTAATAGTATGACTCCTAATGCTGCATCAATTTTGAGTGATCTTTTTAGTTTTCTATGAACACTAAATTTTTGTGACTGGAAATTTTTTTCTGCATTTTTTTGTACTCTAAATTGGAAAAATCCACCTAAACTAATCATTACTGCAGCAATTGCAATTTTTAACATAATTAATTGACCATAAACTGAATCTGTGATTAACCCTACATCACTTTCTAAAAACCACATCAATGTTGGACCTGTAATTATTACAATTCCAATTGATATGATAAATGCAATTGAAAATCTTGGAATAAGTGCAAGACTCATTTTTTCTCTGTTTATTTCTTTTAATTTTGATAATGTAGGTAGTAATGTAAAAACAAAATAAAATATTCCACCAATCCAAACTGCTGCAACTAAATTATGAATATAATCTAAAATTAGTGCTGGTGTTTCACCACTTGCTGCACCATGACCAATTAAACTTGAAGTTCCAATTAATGCCAACATAGCAATTAACATTGGAATTTGAGTTTTCTTTGTTAGATTTTTCTTTCTATCTAATCCAAACCAAATTCCAAGTAAAACTATTGTAATTGCCATTCGAATTAACCAAATACTTCCAAAGTTAGTTTGAATTGCTTCTATGGGTGATGTTTCCAATCTAACAGTTTGTACAGCAATCATCAAAATATTTGAAATAAAAATTAACATTAATCCTATTCCAGTAATAGACATGAATTTTTTATGATGAATAATTTCAATTTGTTCTAGCTCTTCTTTGATTAATTGTTTATTTTGAGTTCCCCAAATAATTAACGATGCAATGATAACTCCTAAAACAATTGTTTGACCCACAATTCCTGGAAATCTTGCTCCAGCTTCAGGGAAAAATATTAGTTCTGCTGAACTTTGATTATCTAATAATTTTGGATCAATAACTACATCTCCAACTGCAAACAAAAATGCACCTGGAACTAGATGACCATCAATTTTTGAGAGAACTTTAGTAGTAACTGTGTATACTCCATCTTCTAATGGACTAGTTGTAATAATTAGCGATTTTTCATCTTGATAATAATCTGTATCCTTGTTATCAATTTGATTTCCATTATTATCTAAAACTTTGAGTGTACTGAAATTCAATTCAACTGGTTCTGAAAAATAAATAATTACTTCTGAGACTCCAGTTGGTGCATTTGATGATAAATTAGGAATTGTTTCCTCTGTAAATGGATGTGCTGATACAAATGGAATTGAAGTTAACGATAATACTAGTAAAACTATGAGAATTTTCTTCATTTACTAATTTAGTCTTAATTGATAATTTAAACAGTTTTTAATTTATTCGAAATTTGTACCAATCCACGTAAAGATAATAATGACTATTTCTTATATGATAGTCGTGAAGATAGCAACTTTTGGTTTTATTGCATTATTAATTTCCGTTGGAATGTTAACTCCATCTTATGCTCACACAACTGTTGAAGTTGAACAATACAAAATTGAAGTAGGTTGGAGCATTGAACCTCCTGTTGTAGGAATCCGAAATGATATTGTTGTTAAAATTACAGAATCTGGTGATTCTGAGGGTACTTACAGAGGAATTACTAGTGCATTTCAAAATCTAGAAGGTACTGTCATGTATGGTGGTGCAAGTAAAACAATTGATATTAATGGTGATCCAAAACCTGGATATTATTTTTCATCTATAATTCCAACTAAAACTGGAAGTTATCTTATGGATTTGCAAGGAGAAATTCGTGGTGTTAAAGTCAGTATCCAAATTCCTATTGAAGATGTAGAAAGTACATCTGTTCTTGATTTTCCTCCTACAAGTAGTGAAGGTTCTGCAGATGTCTCTGCTTTAAAAAATGCAATTTCCTCTCTTCAACAAGATGTTTCCAAATTAAAATCCGGGGAAACTAGCACTTCTAATGGTGGTGCAGCATATGACTTTGCAATATTTGGATTATCAATTGCTGCTGCTGCAATTATCTTAGCGATAATTGCTTTAATAAAAAGAAAATAGAAAAAGAGGAATTCCTAAAATCTTGGAACGACTCTAGATTTTGCAGTTACTGCTACGATGCTGATGATTGCTACAGCTAGTACCATCATGGCAATTGTACCAAACTCTGGAACTACTTGTGCTGTTGTAACTTGACCTACTGGTCCAGTCCAATCATCACTATTACCTGGTGCACCAATTCCTAAAGATTCTACTTTAACATTTATTGGATTATCATCAGAACCAACTGCATCTATTTGATGAGTTGCAATGTTTTCCATAGAATGTAAACCAGTTTCTTCAAAAACTACTTCACCATTTTGTGTTGCAGTCATATCGTAGTTAACGTGTAATTCACTGAATTCAAGTTCAATTTGAGTTCCACCCATTACTTCTGAGTAGGAAATCATTACCATTAACTCTACATCTTCTGCTTCTGCTGCTGCTGCGTCTGCTAATGCTTGTTCAGCTGCTTCGGCATCTGCTAATGCTGCTGCGTCTGCTAATGCTTGTTCAGCTGCTTCTGCTTCTGCTAATGCTGCTGCGTCTGCTAATGCTTGTTCAGCTGCTTCGGCATCTGCTAATGCTTGTGCTGCTTCTGCATCTGCTGCTTCTGCATCTGCTAATGCTTGTGCTGCTTCTGCATCTGCTAATGCTTGTGCTGCTGCTTCTTCTGCATGTACATCTTGTACTATAATCACACCATACATGTATGGATGCAATGAACAATAGAATGGAACTTCACCTGTATTTGCTGGTGTCCATTCTCCAGATTCACCTGCGTTCAAAATACCAGTATCAAATACTTCAGTTGGATTTTGTACAAATCCGTCCATAGTTCCTGATGTAAATGAATGAAATCCTACTGGGTTTGAGAATATTACTTTTGAACCAATTTCAACTATTGAAGTAGATTCAACATAACATTCTGGTTCACAAGCTGGATTCATAGCATCTTCTGATGTAGAGATTGTGACTTCTGGATGATCTGCAAAAGCAGCTGGTGCCATTGAGGCCATACCTGCTGCGATAGCAAATAATACAAAGATTGAGCTTATTGCTTTAGTCTTCATTAATCCGATAGAAGTTTGTGATCCATAAAAATGTCACTAGAATTTAGAAAACTATTCTAATTCTTTCTAATTTGGTATAACTTTAAAATTCCAAATGCTGGAAGTCCGATATACATTCCCAAATTAAGTGCAATCACTGATAATCCAAGTCCTAGAACTTCAGATTCAGAGTCTGCATTTTCCATAATTGCCAATGATGATAGCATTGGAGTCAATCCAGCTTTTACAATTTCTTTAAACATTGGACTTTCACGTTCCATGTCTGCAATTGTTGGTGAGAATGAATAGTAAATGTCATTGAATGTATTCATGAAAGATTTTCCAGATTCTGTATTCATTAATTGGTTGTCACGAATTTCTCTAAGTAATTGAACTTGCGGAGATAATTCTGAACCATAAGCTGCTGTTGCAATTAGACAACCGCCGCCTTCTTCAGTAGATTTATCTTCAGAGGATTCATCTACAGGAGTTAAAACTTTAGATCCAGGTACAACAACTAAAGCAAATTCAGTTTCTTGTCCAGTATTTCTAATATTTTCAAATTTAATTATTGTAGGTCCTGTTTGATCTTCAGCAAATGTAAATTTTTCAAAATCTCCTCCAACTGCGGCATTACCAGAAACACGATGAATTTCTTCATTATTTTGAATAATTACAAATGTATAATCAGAAAGTCTCATAGGTGAATCAGTATAACTATCTCGAATAGTAAAAACAAAATTTGTTGGAACTCCAGATTCAATATCTTTAGGATCCCATGCAAGATTTAGTTTGAATTCTTCACTTGCAGTATAAGCAATTAATGGGAATTTAGCTTCTTCACTTGCAGATAATTTAAACACAATATTATCTGGTAGTGGTTCTTCTGATGCTCTCATTTCATTTTTTAAATATCTTAAATGATCTTGCAACAAAACAAAATGAACAGTACGTTCATCATCATAGGTATAATCATCAACGGTTACTGAAGATTTGAATAATTTGATTCCATTTACAGAACCAAGATAGCTAGGGCTCAAAAATTCAACAAAATCTTTTGGAAAATGTGTCTCAACATGTACAACAGATACGTGAGACATTTGACTCTCACTCCAATCAAATGGCATCTCAAATGTTACTTCTTTAGCCTCAGAATTATAGTAGAAATTAGATACTGAATCAAAATAGGATTTTGTACTAAATTCTACATCTTCATTATTTTGATCTTTTTGTGGATGTGATACAGTATCAACTATGGTTAAATCAGCATTGTACACACCAGAATTTTCTATAATATTCGTAGGTTCATCAATCGTTCGTACCTCAATTTCAAAAGTATACAGTCCACCTGAATTAAACAAAGGACCAGTAATTTCTACAAGATTTGAATCAGTTCCATACCAAGCTCCAAGTAAAGAATCTTGTTCGCCATAAATTATAATTTCCTTATCATCTGTTGGTGTGACCATAATTGGTAAAACTCCATCTTCAGCAAAAAAGTAATTTCGTAAAATCATTTCGTTATTGTGAAATATACCAATGAGAAATGTAACATTCTTGGCAGTTTCATCAGTTTCAGTATCTGTTGCAGTGATTGTAATTTGTTCTTGATCATTTTCAAAATACATTGGCATTTCTACTGAAATGGATATTTGTTTTTCTTGAATACTAATTGAAGAAATTGTATCAATTCCTAAACCATGTCCATAAACACTACTTGCTGGAAAAAGCAAGCAAAAAATTATTGAAAAAATTAAAAGTTTCTTTAAAGACAATGTTATTCTCAATATACATGTCTATTATACTGTCAGTAATTCCTTAGTTTTTTCAATTAAATCGTCAATTGTGGGTGCCTCTAAAAGTGGTTGAAGTTCATTTGGATCTTTTGCACCAAGTGCAGCAAGGGAGTAAATATAATCAATTGTTGGTGTGTCACTGTTAAGATAGTATTGCTCTAAAACATGATCAAGTGCATGTGATTCAACAATTTGTGGTAATGCTTGATGAATAATTTTCTTCTTCCACAATTTAATTAATCCCGTCCATTTTATCAAAGAAATATTTTCATCAATTTCAGGAATCATTTCCACTTCAGCTTGTATGTACATTTTTTCTTGAGTTCCAATTTCCTCATGTATCTTAGAAACTTCGTGATGACCTTCAACTGAAAGTGGATCGTAGTTTGTAGGTTGAGAAATAACTGGCGGAATAATTTTTTTTATTTTAAATGAATTTCTACCCATAGTTTCAATATGCAATTGTAATCCATCAAGTTCAACATCCTCACATTTACTTATTTTAGCAATAGTTCCTATCATTTTTGGGGAATTCCATCCATTTACAGAATTATGCTCATCAATCAAACAAACCCCAAATTGACCATCTCCAAGCATACAATCATCAACTAGTTGTTTGTAACGAGGTTCAAAAATTCGAAGTGGAAGTTCTTGTCTTGGAAATAAAACTAAATCTAAAGGAAAAATTGGAATAATTTTTGTTTCTGTCATTTAATCATCTGTTATCGTTTCTAAATATATGGAATACGGAAATTATTAAAATCCATTTTCGTTTAGTATCAAACCCAATAAAGCTGCACGAGTAAATTTTCCGTATTCAGCCTGTTGAAAAAGATATTGAAGATATACTAGATAAAATTGATATGTGGGAATATCAAAAGATAGTTGAAATTCATGATAGATTTGAAATACCAAAATGGTTCCAAGAAAAAGATAGTGATAGCAATTGGTGGAAATGCAATTTTACAAAAGGATCAAATTGGTACATATGAAGAACAGCAAGAAAATATTAGAAAAACGGCAAAAAATATAGCTTCTGTTGTTCTAGGCAAACACAGGTACAAGGTTTCAGCTATAACTCACGGTAATGGACCACAGGTAGGAAATTTACTCCTGCAACAGGAATTTGCAAAGAATATGCCTAATCTGCCGATGCACACAGTTATAGCTATGACGCAAGGCCAAATTGGATATATGCTACAACAAGCACTTCAAAACGAGTTTTTAAAATTAAAAAAAAATAAAAGGGTTGTAAGTTTGATTACTCAAACACTCGTATCTAAAAATGATCCAAAATTTGGTAAAACTTCTGCAAGTAAGCCTATAGGTCCTTTCTTAACAGAGATTGAAGCAAAAAAATTAAGGGATAAGACAGACTATATTATTAAAAAGGTAAAACCTACTGGGAAAAAAACGTGGAGAAGAGTAGTTGCGTCTCCAAAGCCACTAGAAATTGTTGAATTAGATATATTGAAAGAATTAATTGAGGATGATTCCTGTTTGCCGATTGCTGGTGGTGGCGGTGGAATACCTGTAATCAAGAATGGTTCTAGTTTTAAGGGAATAGACTGTGTGGTTGACAAGGATCATGTTGGAGCTTTGATTGCAAAATCTATTGGAGCTTCGGTACTTTTGATTCTAACAGACGTAGACAAAGTAAAATTGAATTATGGTAAGCCGAATGAGAGTGACTTGGATACTATTACTGTAAAAACTGCAAAAAAACTCCTAAAGGAAGGACAATTTTTGGAAGGAAGCATGAAACCAAAGATACTGGCAATGATAGATTTCTTAGAATCTGGAGGAGATATGGGTATTATCACATCTTTAGACAATGCTCTAGCAGCATTAAATGGCAAAACTGGTACAATTATTTCAAAAAATTAAGTATTGCTAATATTAAATTTGGTTTATTGTCTAAAAATAAAGTATGATGATTATCCCGTAATTTCTTATTGCAAAAGTAGGCTCAAAATCGCTGCACGTGTAAATTTTCCGTATTCAGCTTGCTGAAAATATCTTGCTTGTTTTGTAAAATCAACATCAGTAGAAATTTCATCTAGTCTTGGAAGGGGGTGAAGTAATATTGCATCTTTTTTCATTTTATTTACAACATCCTGACCTATTATGTAACTGCCCTTAACTTTGAGATATTCCTCTTCATCAGGAAATCTTTCTTTTTGAATTCTTGTTACGTATAAGACATCTAAATCTTCTATGTATTCATCCAAATCTTCAGATTCCGTATACGATAAATTCCCTTTGAGATTATATGTAAAATCAGTTCTAATTTTCAAAGATTCTGGAGATATTAGATGAACGTTAACATCATAGTTGCTTAATCCGTACAACAAAGAATAAACTGTTCGTCCATACTTTAGATCACCAACAATTCCAATATTTTTTCCATCAATTTTACCTAATTCTTTTTTTATTGTATACAAATCTAGAATTGCTTGTGTTGGATGTTCTGTTGTTCCACTACCTGCATTGATAACAGGTTTTGTAGATATTTCTGCTGCAAATTTACTGGCACCATCTAGAGAATGACGTAAAACAATCACATCAGCATATCCAGACATGATTTTTACAGTGTCAGCTAAACTTTCACCTTTCTGAATAGATGATGATGTCGCATCTGCAATTCCAAATGATGTACCTCCAATCAAAGCCATTGCAGATTGGAAGCTAAGTGTTGTTCTAGTACTTGGTTCAAAGAAAAGATATCCCAAAGTTTTTCCTCTGGCCATCTCCTGTCTTTGTTCTGCCTTCATTTCCATGATTTCGTTTGTTTTAGAGTATATTTTTTCCAGATCATCCTTAGATAAATCACGTATGGAGATGATGCCATTTTGAGAAAAATTATTCATTCTTTGATTGATATATAGTGGGAGTTATACAAACTATTCTATGGAACAATCTGATTTGATAGTCAGACGTATCAAAGATGGCACAGTAATTGATCATATTAACGAGGGAAAAGGTCTCAAAGTACTAGAAGCACTAGATATTGATGGTAGCTGTGGAAGTGTTATAACAATTGCATTGAATATGCCCAGTGGAAAATTAAAGAAAAAAGACATGATAAAGGTAGAAGGTAGATTTTTGGAAGATGATGATACAAACAAACTTGCAGTTATTGCTCCATCATCTACTGTGAATATTATCAAGGATTACAAATTAGTTGAAAAACGTCATCTTTCACTTCCAAATGAAATAGATAGAATATTTCGTTGTTCAAACCCTGATTGTATTACAAACAGTACAGAGCATATTGAATCAATAATGGATTTAATTGATAAAGAAGCAATGATACTCAAGTGTAGATATTGTGCAAGAATTTTAGATGTAAACGAAATAAGATATAATTAAAAAATAAAATTAAAAATTTTGTAGTAAAGGACTATTGTCCTAAGATGATAAACATCATAACTATACCGTAGATTGCAATTGATTCAACCATACCTACGAAGATGAATACCTTAGACTGCAAAGCAGGATTCTCACTAATTACTGCAAGACCTGCAGCACCTACTTGGCCTAAACCTACACCAGCACCACCGGCTGCAACACCAAATGCAATGCCAGCACCAATTAATTTAGATCCATCACTCATACCACTGGCAGCTCCTTCTTCTGCAGCATATGCTACATCAGTAAGACCTGCAGCAACAAAAGTAAATGCCGCTACTAATAATAATAAAACAACAGGTTTCATTATTTTGATTCCTTAAAGTTCCTTATTTAAATCATGATGATATTATTGAACTAAATTTTATCAAGTGTTTTCTTTTTAAATAATGTCAAATCATTTTGAATTGACTTAATAAAATTATCAAGATCTTTATCTATTACGATCTTAGAATTTTCAACTAATTTTTTTATTTCTTCTTTTGCCATCTAAATTTTATCAAGTGTTTTCTTTTTAAATAATGTCAAATCATTTTGAATTGACTTAATAAAATTATCAAGATCTTTATCTATTACGATCTTAGAATTTTCAACTAATTTTTTTATTTTTTCTTTTGCCATTATTTTCTACTTTCCATTTTAGCTTTCACTTTTTTTAACTTTGCGAATTCTTCTCTTTCTCTTTCTTCAAGAGTAGATAGAATAAATCTAATTTTTTGTTGATATTGAGGAATAATTACATTTTCTAGTGCATTTAGAAGTTTTTGTGTTTTTTCTAGTGCTTTTGCAAGACTAAAAATAGAATTCTCATATTCTGCTGCTTTACAAATTTTAGGCATTAATTCTTTGATTTGTTTTGCTGCTCTATCAATTGAAGAATTTGTATCTGCAAATCCATAAGGCATTGATTTTGTATCTTTTTCAGTGACTGAAAGTGCTGGAATTTTAACATCAACCACTCTTCGTACATGTACATCTACTTCCATAACTGGAGGTGTGGATTCAGCAACAGAATCAACAGTGTTAGTTCCTAATGCCAAATATGCCTCATTAACTGATTTGTAAATGTCTTGTAAAGGATCCCAAATTCCACCTCTTGCTTTTGAAGCTTCTTCAATCATCTCTTCAATATTTTTTAACAAAACTTTACGTTTATCATCTAAAATTCCTTGTACCATTGTAGCAACTTGACTTGATTTTTTATATTTGAAAAGTTCAATTTTTGTGGCAGCAACATTTTGTCCAAATGACATTCTGTTATTCTCCCTGATAATATTGATCTACGTACTTATCTTTAATTTTAGTAATTTCATTCTTTGGTAATTTTGAGACAATCTTCCATAAGATAGCAAGTGTTTCTTCAATTGTTCTATTCTCATCAGTTGCTTGTGTAAGGAATTCTTTTTCAAAGACATCACCAACATCCATGTATTTCAAATCAATTTCAGTTAATCCTGCTTTACCAACAATTCCTGCTAATGCTCTTACTTCTTGTGCTCTAGAATATGCATCATAAACTTGGTTAGCAACTTCAGCATGATCTTCTCTTGTACTGCCTTCACCAATTCCATCTTTCATCAATCTACTAAGACTCATCAAAATATTGATTGGCGGATAAACTCCTTGTCTAAATAAATCTCTACCAACTACTATTTGACCTTCTGTAATGTAACCAGTAAGATCAGGGATTGGGTGAGTGATATCATCAGATGGCATTGATAAAATTGGAATTTGTGTAACACTTCCTTTTCTTCCATTAAGTTTGCCTGCTCTTTCATAAAGTGTTGAAAGGTCAGTGTAAAGATAACCAGGATATCCTTTTCTTCCAGGAACTTCCTCTCTTGCTGCACTAATTTCTCTTAGTGCTTCAGCATAGTTTGTCATATCAGTAAGAATAACTAAGACGTGCATTCCTAATTCAAATGCCAAATATTCAGCGACAGTTAATGCTACACGTGGGGTGATAATTCTTTCAATTGCAGGATCATCTGCTGTATTCAAAAATAGAACACTTCTTTTTAGTGCACCAGATTCTTCTAGACTTCTTCTGAAATATTCTGCTTCACTGTATTGAACACCAATTGCTGCAAAAACTACAGCAAAATCATCATTAGTGCCAACTACTGATGCTTGTCTTGCAATTTGTGCTGCAAGTAAATTATGAGACATACCAGAACCTGAAAAGATTGGAAGTTTTTGTCCTCTTACAAGAGTAATCAATCCATCAATTACAGATACGCCAGTTTGAATGAAATCTTTTGGATATTCACGTTGTTCTGGATTCATTGGTTCACCGTTAATATCAATAAATTTATCAGCAATTGGATCAGGTAATCCATCTTTTGGTCTTCCTAATCCATCAAAGACTCTACCAAGTACTTCTTTAGATACTGGCATTTCCATAACTTTTCCAACAAATTTAGCGCTAGTTCCAGAGATAGATAATCCGGTAGTTCCTTCAAAGACTTGAACAATTGCTTTACCATTACCAACTTCGAGAACTTTACCCAATCTTCTTTCACCCTCAGTAGTTTCAATTTCTACAAGTTCATCAAATGCTGCGTTATCAACATCATCAACAACAACTAGAGGTCCTTTAATTTCAGCAATCTTGCTGTATTGAACTCCGCCTTTAGTGGTCAATTTGTTACCTTCACTCCTGAAATATTTTTGAATTGTTCTTTCATATCGTTTTCTAATTTATCGAGTTTAGGCATTTCATCATCTTTGATATCCATTCTTGCTTTAAGTAATGATGTGACAACAGGTAATTCACGAATTGAAGCTAGTGGTGTGCCTTCCTTAAGTGATTGTTGACCTAGTTTATAGAAATCTACAACTAATTTCAATAATTTGAATTGTTTTTCTGGACTACAGTATGTATCAACATCATCAAATGAGTTTTGTTGGAGTAGACCAATTTTTACCATTCTTGCAATTTCTAAGATTAATTTTTCCTCATCAGGTAATGCATCAGGACCTAAGAGTTTTACAATTTCTTTTAGAGTATCTTCTCTTTGTAAAATTCCATAAGCTTCATTTCTAATACTAAACCAATCTTCACTAATATTTTCACCCCACCATTTTGCAATATCACCAAGATAACCAGAATAACTGTTCATCCAGTTAATTGATGGGTAGTGTCTAGAGTAGGCAAGTTTTGCATCTAATGCCCAGAAAGTTTTGATAAATCTCATTGTGTGAGTTGTTACTGGTTCTGTAAAGTCACCACCTGATGGAGATACAGCACCAATCAAAGTAACTGAACCATCACGGTCTGGACTTCCAGCTGCTCTAACACGACCTGCTCTTTCATAAAATTCTGCTAATCTTGATGCAAGATATGATGGATAACCTTCTTCTGCTGGCATCTCTTCTAATCTACCACTCATTTCTCTGAGTGCTTCAGCCCATCTACTTGTAGAATCTGCTACAAGAACAACGTCTTTACCCATATCTCTATAATATTCTGCAATTGTTACTCCAGTGTAGATACTTGCTTCCCTTGCTGCTACTGGCATGTTACTTGTATTTGCAACAAGTACAGTTCTATCCATAAGTGGTTTTCCACTACGTGGATCTTTAAGATGTGGAAATTCAACTAATACCTCAGTCATTTCATTTCCTCTTTCACCACAACCAATGTAAACAACAACTTGTGAATCAGCCCATTTTGCAATTTGGTGCAATGTAACAGTTTTTCCTGTTCCAAATGCTCCAGGAATTGAACCAGTTCCACCTTTAGCAATTGGGAAGAATGTATCAATTACACGTTGTCCAGTAAGTAATGGAACTGTTGCATCATATCTCTTAAGATATGGACGTGGTTTTCTTACAGGCCATCTATGATACATTTTGAGTGGAACGTTTTGTCCGTCTTTCTCAACTGTTGCTAATTCAGTTTCTAAATTATAATCTCCTTCTGAAACAAGATTTGAAATTTTTCCACCTGGATGATTTGGTGGAACCATGATAGAGTGTTCAATAAGATCTGTTTCTTGTACAGTTCCAATTACATTACCTGGTAAAACTTCATCACCATTACTTGCAGTTGGGACAAAGTGGTATTTCTTAACCATGTCAACTGGAGTAGTTGTAATACCTCTACCGATAAAGGAACCAGATGCTTTTGATAATTCTTTTAGTGGTCTTTGAATTCCGTCATAAAGTTGTCCAATAATTCCTGGACCTAATAATACACTGAGTGGGTTTCCAGTTCCAACTACAGGTTCACCTGGTTTTAATCCACTTGTAGACTCATAAACTTGAATAAATGCAACATCTCCAGTTAGTCGAATAACTTCACCTACTAATTTTGAATTTCCAACTGAGACGGTTTCGTACATTTTAGCATCAGACATACCGTCTGCTCGAACTGCTGGACCGCTTACCCATACAATTCTGCCTTGTGCTGTCATCTTATTCTTTTACTCCGAATTTTGATGCAATTTCTTTCCTAATTAAAGGCTTTAAACGCTCAATTTTGGCATCAATGGTATTATCGAATTTCATAGCTCCCTCCTTTGATTCAATTTTAACACCGCCAATACAATCAATAATTTCAGAAGATAATTCAGATCCAGGAAAATTTGATAGAGATGATTGAACTACATCTTTGTCTTTAGCATTTGTATATACTTTAACTTTAGTAGTTCCCAAAATTTTAGTTGATTCTTGCAAAAGAGAATTAATGAGATTTGAGTAATCATTATTGCGATCCGAATTTGTAATTTGTTCTAATGCTGTTGTGAACACCCGATTAACTGATGCTTCTAATGCTAAAAGTTGTTTATTTCTGGCTTCAATATCAGAACCGCCAATGATTTGTTTTTCAATTTTATCTGCCTCTTTTTTACCATCTGAGAGAATTTTATCATATTCAGATTCTAATGTAGCGATAGAATCATCAAGATTTTGTTTAAAGTTTAATCCGGCATCTTTGAGATCAGATAATACCTGTTTCTCAGATTTATTGAGAATTTTGTCAATAGTTTGCTCCATTGTTGATTTTGATCCCAAGATATGTTGAAGCCAATAGAATGTAGATTTTAATGTTTGGGAAAAATATGACTAATTCTAAAAAAATAAAAAATAAATTAAAAACACGGAAAGATATTATAATGTAATAACTGGCGTCTAAATTGTGGCTGTCGCAGATCTTTTAATGGGAAGTGTCATACTTCCAAGAACAGACTCACCAAGTCTCATATCACGTCTTACTGAGTTTGAATGGTTTCATAAAATGGAAATGAATAATGAAACAGTAACTCCTGAAATTGATGATCTCCTTTTACGCGCACAAAAATCATTCCAATTTATTGAAGATGTCATAAAAGGACTGAATATTCCTCTACGAGTTGGAATTATGGAGATACTTTTCAAAGGTACTGTGATTAAAAAGAAAAAATATAATGTTGATGAAATTGAAAATATGATCAGTGATCTGGAACAAGTTCCAGAATTTCTTACTAATGCAGCAAAGTCATTAGAAGAGAATGTAAAAATTAATCATTCTTTAGAAGAATTCAAAGCATTAAAAGAAACGTTAGAAGTTGCAAATAATCTTAAAATTGATTTAACTGGTTTTGGTTCTACAAAATATTTTTATTCAAATCTATTTATCATTAATTCCTCTGATTATGGTGAAATTGAAAGAACATTAGAAGAAATACCAATTTTCAAATATGATTTAGAATCTAAAGAAAAATCAGCTATCATAATAATTTCTGACAATGATGATTCTGATAAAATTCTTAAAACTATGAGAGCCCTTAATTCTAATCCATTTATGATACCTAAAGAATTTCCTCAAATTCCAAATGAAGCCTATTCTCTGGCAGAATCAAAGATAAAAGAACTGACAAAAAAACAAAAAGCAATTTCAAAAGAATTATCTTCTATTACAAAAAAAATTCGTGGCGATATTTTAACAATGCATGAAAATGCATTAGTAGCAAAAGAAGTTCTTGAAACATTACGTAAACCAGGTGGTACCAAAAATTTTGCAGTTATTCAAGGATATATCCCAAAGAAAATGGAGAAAAAATTCAAAGAAGTAACAAGTCAATGGACATCAATAACTGAAGAAGTAAAAGATAAAGATACACTTGCAGAACTTCCAGTTTATTTGGATAATCCAAGGTGGGTTAAAACTTTTGAAGTAATTACTAATAGTCAGGGAATTCCCAAAAAAGGAGAATTTGATCCAACTTGGATGGTAGCACTCATGTGGCCAATATTTTATGGATTAATGTTTGCAGACGTAGGTCATGGATTATTATTAATGGGATTAGGATTATTATTCAAATTCAAAGGACAAGGAAATTTATCAAGATGGGGAATGTTACTTGCAATATCTGGTGGAGCAGGTGCGCTTGCTGGAGTATTCCAAGGAGAAGTATTTGGTTTCCACATTCAACACTTTGTAGGCTTTGAAATGTTGTTACATGAAGGTGGTCCACTTCATTCAATTTCATGGTTGATAGGATCTATCAGTGTAGCAGAATTAACATTTGATCAAGTAATTATGATTCTAAAAGTTTCATTATTCATAGGAGTTATTCATCTAGGATGGGCTTTCCTTTTGCGAATTCGTAACTTTGCAAAAAAGAAAGACAAAGATGGTCTAATCTTTGAAGCTATTCCAAATATGCTCATGTGGTTAGGAGTTTTCGGAGTAATGATGGGAGCAATAGGTTCTGGATATGATGTAATGAATATGTATTCCAAAATCCACGCAGAGGCTGTTCCTTGGGTTTCAGTTCTTGTTGGAGAATGGGCAGTTGTATGGATAGTTGTTAGAGTTTCAGTAATTCTCATACTTGCATGTGTTGTATTGATGATTATAGGCGGAATAAAACATAACAAAAAACATCCAGAAGATGGTGGAGATATGGTAAGTGTAATTATGGAAGTTTTACTTGGAAAAACCATTGAATGTCTAGCGCATTCAATTAGTTATGCCCGAATAGGAATTATGCTTTTAGTACATGCAGCTTTATTGCTTACAGTTAACCAGGCCTTTGAATCATTGGGAGGACTTAGTTCGCCAATGGCCATGGTACTCATTATTGGGGGACAGATAGGAATTATGATGATTGAAGGTTTGATTGTTTACATACAGTCTCTAAGGCTTCACCTTTACGAATTCTTTACAAAATGGTATGATGGAGGTTCTCAACCATTCAAACAATTAGTTCCTGAAACAGTTTACAACTCTTATTCTTGGAAGAGTAAGAGAAAATAGAGGTATGAGATAGATAAAACATGTCAAAAGAAGCCATAATCACAACAATTCCTGCAGTCATTATGCTTAGCTTTGCTATTTTTGGAATATCTGTACTTAGTCCATAAGTTAGATTTTTTAATTCAAAATAATTAGTTTTAAAAAATAATTTTTTTGAAAAATGTGTAAGATCATTCTATAGGAAGATGAATATCATTTCCCCATTCACCCCAAGACCCCAAATAGACCTTAACATTTTTGAATCCTAATTTTTTCAAAACTAAAAAGGAATTGGCAGCTCTGTATGCTCCTTGACAATAAGTAATAATTTCAGAGTCTTTTGGGATATCATATATTTTGGATAATTCTTCATCACTTTTGAAAGTACCATCTTCATGAAGATTTTGATTCCAATCAATATTGATAGAAGTTGGAATATGACCAGTTTGAGCTGCACGAACTATAGTGCCATTATATTCACCAATAGAACGAGCATCAATGATTTTTAAATTATCTAGATTATCTCTAATATATTCAAATCCGGATATTATTTCAGGATTAACTTTTCCTAAAAATTCTGATGGTTTGAAATTATTTGCTTTTGTTTCAAGTGAGAGGTTTTCTTTTTTCCATTTTATAATTCCACCATCTAACATCAAGACATTTTGATGTGAAAAATACATCAACATCCAAACACCTCTTGCTGCAAGCATCCCAGATACGGAGTCATAAAAGATGACTTTTTTTTCAGATGTGACACCAAGAAATGAAAGTAGTTTCCTTGCTTGGTTGTTAAAATTTTCAATTCCTTGTTTTGTGGTATCAATCCAATGAAATGCAAATAGATCTAAATGAACAGATCCTGTGATATGTCCTTCAGAATATTCTTTGAAAGAACGAGTATCAGCTATAATGACATTAGGATCATTAAGAATTGAATTTAATTCAGATGTAGAAATTAGCATGAATTTAATAAAAAGTTCAAAGGTAAATTCATTTGGTTTTGATATAAAAAATTAATTTGAAATTATCTTAAGAGTATAAGAAAAACCATTACACATAGTGTAAGGTGTAATAAAATAAAAAGAGAAAAAAGGGTTGTTTTTTCCTATTCGTTTACGTATGCTCTTTCGCCATGCTGTGCCAAATCGAGACCAATCTCCTCTTCTTTTGGAGTGACTCTGATTCCGCCCGGCCAAACGGCATCCATTACTTTTAGGATTATAATTGTAACACCAAAGGCATAGCCTACTGATATTGCAGCACCGATGATGCTGATTGCTTGCTGTTCCATTCCTTCTGCAGTACCAGTCCATGCTCCGATACCGTCTCCAGTATCCCAAACGTGTGGACTAGCTAATGTACCAGTCAAAATTGCACCTGTAAGACCACCTATTCCATGTACTCCCCATACATCTAATGCGTCGTCCCATTTGCGTGCGCTCTTGAATGCTATTGCTGCATAACAAAGTGTACCAGCTGCAATACCGATTATAATCGCAGCCATTGGACCTACCCAACCTGAGGCTGGTGTGATTGCTACCAATCCTGCTACTGCTCCTGATGCAGCTCCTACAACACTTGGTTTTCCTGTATGTGCCCAAGACATGAGCACCCAAGTGACTGCAGCCATACCAGTTGCTGTATTTGTAACAGTCCATGCGCTGACGGTAATGCCGTCTACCATAACTTCACTACCTGCGTTGAAGCCAAACCATCCAAACCAGAGTATTCCTGCTCCCAGGACTACCATTGGAATATTGTGTGGCTCCATTGGCACTTTGCCATATCCAAGACGTCTGCCAAGGACTAAGGCTCCGGCCAATGCCGCAAATCCTGAAGAAATGTGTACTACAGTACCACCTGCAAAGTCTAATGCGTATGATGGCGATAGATCTGGATCGAGGTCAATTGAACCTCCTCCTATGTAACCACCTCCCCAAACCCAATGTGCTATTGGGTCATAAACGAAGGTTCCCCATAAGAGTACGAATATCATCAATGCGCTGAATTTGATTCTGTCAATCAAACCACCAATAATTAGTACTGGTGTAATGATTGCGAAGGTTGCTTGGAACATTGCAAATAGTTGGTGAGGTACTGTACCTGGCCAACCTTGACTACAATAGTCTCCGTCCTTCATTTCATTCATTTGGTAAGCATTTGACCATGTATCTGCACAAGGACCAACCTCACCTAGAGGGGCCCATGCTGAGACCATATTAAAGCCTGCATAGTCTAGATTACCCATGAACATATTTGCTTCAGAATCAATTCCGCCAAATGCTAGTGAGTATCCCCATAGAACCCATTGTACTGACATAAGACCCATAACAATTAGGGTCATACCAAGTACGTTGACGATGTTCTTTGATCTGGCTAATCCGCCATAAAAGAAACCGACTCCGGGTGACATGAGTAGTACCATTGATGTGGCTGTGAGCATCCATGCTGTATCACCTGTGTCTATAAGACAAGGTAAATCTGGGACTCCGTCATCATCACTATCGTACCAACATTCGTTAGGATTTCCAGTGTAAATACCACTGGTTCCTGCGACGTATCCGTCCATACCGTCATCAACACTTTGTGCGAATGCTGTTGACATTGCACCAGTTGCTGTGATAGATACTGCGGCTACAAGTAATAGAGCATACTTGTAGTTTCTAGAATTCATTAAATTTTATCGAAATTGAATATTATTAAAGCATTGAAGAGTCTAAAATCTTTCAAAAAGTAAGTTATTATATTATACCATATTGTGATAGTAACATAGAATATGAAAATTATGTTAGGGATGAGTAAATGAAGTCTAAACCAAAGGGAAAATTAGCAATTTTTGATACATTCAAGACTAAAAATCAAGAATTAACAGGAGAAGCAAAGAGACAAAGGGCAATCATTACAATTCTTGGAAGTAATGTTAATCCAGCTGAACGAACAAGAACTGGAATTTCTCAGAAGATAGCAAAAAAACAAGAAATTAGCTGGAAGAATATCTATTCAGGGATTTTTAGAGATCTAGATGAGATCTTACTTCCAATGGGAATTGCAGAAGAAAATGGAAGATTGCCACTAAAAAGAGGACCAAAAGCATTACAAGAAAAAGGAATACCATATTATCATTTAACAAAAAAAGGAGTTTTAGTAGGACTGTCAATTAGTGGGATTGAAAATATGTCATCAGAATTTAAAAAATTTTTTTTAAAATCTGAACCAAAAGAAAAAGAATTTGCAAACATTTTAAGTAAATTTATGACTAATAGTCCAACTTTTACATACTCAATTTTCCAGAAATATGTCAAGGCATTTTGTGAAAATAAAATTAAAGAATTACTCCCTTTTGATCTCTCAAAATTACAAGATATTTCAGATGAGAATTTAATTATTCAAAAGGAAATTGTTTTAGCCTTTGGAAAATTGTCAAGTAAAGAAAAAAAGGAAGCAATTGTATTTTTCGAGAAAATTACTTAAAAATTGACTCCAATTTAGACCGCCAAACATTAAAATCAGTAAATCATCAAGATTGATCAAAATGAGTGCTTCAAAAAATGTCTATGCATCTGTTAAATCATATAGTAAAAGAGGGAAATTACTAAAAAAAGAGGATTTTCAAACTTTAGCAGAATCAAGAGATCTTGATGAATTAATGATTCGTATTAAAAATACAGTTTACGCTGATGCAGTAGCTGAAGTAGAAAAACCATATACATCTCAAAACATTGAATCTGCCTTACGGAGTCATTTAGCTGAT
Organism: uncultured Candidatus Nitrosopumilus sp.; assembly: GCA_905616385.1. Taxonomy (GTDB): domain Archaea; phylum Thermoproteota; class Nitrososphaeria; order Nitrososphaerales; family Nitrosopumilaceae; genus Nitrosopumilus. The sequence goes on from CAJQSS010000034.1 coordinate 23,879, forward strand.
ATTCATTATGAAATATCAAAAACTGCTGGAGGTGGAATATTAGATGCTTATTATTTGAAATTTATCATATCCAATCTAAAACAAATTCTAAAAGGAAAAGTTTTAGGAAAAACTCAAGAAGAAATTGAAACTCACATTAATCTTCATGCGGAAGAATTAATTAAACAAAGAGATATTGTTATCAAAGCACTTGTTGCAAAAGACCTAGAAGAAACAGTTGCAAACTTGAGTCAAACAGAATTTGGTGAAGATATTGCAAAAGCTGCAGCGCTGTATGCAGATAAAAAAAGTCTCCAAATATTTGATACATATTTTGATAAAATTTTGATGTCACGTCTTGTTAAGGCACTTAAATCTGGAGATATTGATGCCAGTAAATTAGTTAGTATGGATATTGATTTTTATAATATTTTAAGTGTAATTAGAGGAAAATTTTGGGGACTAGATGAACAACAAATTCAAGATTTAATAATTATTCAATCTCCAGCTGCAAAAGAATTACTCCTAAGAATGATGTCAGTTGGTACAATTAGGGATGCATTTAATGAACTTTCTAACACAAAATATAGAGATTTAATTCCTCAATCTGAAAACGAATTAGATGCAATATCTGAATTTGAGAGATCTTTTGAATTAGCAATTTATCAGTCATCATTGAATTCATTTACCAAAATGTTTAGTTTAGCAACAACAGTAGGAATTACCAAATTAACTGCATTTGAAGTAAGAAATCTTGCAGCAATTGGATATGCAGTTGAACAAAAAATACCAACTGAAACTACAATGTCAAAATTAATCCTAGAAAAAGAATAGGAATTTTGAAATGTTTAATTTTGGGAAGAAGAAAAATAATGTTTCTACGGAAGTTTTAATTAAATTAATCTGGGTAAGTTCATTTTTAGCAATGATTCTGACTTTACCCTCTTTAGGGTTATTTTTAGGAATTTATTATTTTACAGGAGAATTAATAGTTGGAGCAATAATTGGGTGCGTAGTACATTTTATTACTTTAGCATTTATAAGCAGAATCTCCAAATTTTTAACTAAAGTAATGAGTTAAACTATAAGAAGGTAAAATCTGAGGTAGTTCATCATGATGGGAGATAGAGACTTTAGAACAATAATTCAAAATGCACTAGGTTCGATAGGAAAAGAATTACAACTTGATATAGATCCAGAAAATATTCAAACTATTCATTTACAAGAGGTAGTTCAATGCTTAAGACGCTCATATTTTGATAGAATTGATCCTGTAGAAATTGAAAGAAGGGGATTTAATGAACTTCTTTCAGGATTATTAAGAAAACTAGAGTATGGAAGTGAACCAAAAGAATTTGAAGTTGACAATATCAAACTAAAAGGACAAACAGATATGATAGTAGATGATGCTATCATGTTATTTAGATCAGCGCAAACGGAATTAGAGAATCCTCTTGCAAATGATGTTCTATATCTTAATGCATGTTTGTGGATATATGATAAAACAGATGGAATTGTTGTTTACATTACTGGAGATAGAAAAGAAACAACATTTTCGTTAACACGAGATAAAAAAATGTTTGAAGAGGTTATCAGAAGAGTTAGAGTACTAAACAATCTCCTTAAAGAACAAAAAGTTCCAATTTTAGAACCTTCAACAGAATGTTCTGAATGTCAATATTATGAAAAATGCTTTATGAAAAGGAAGAACAGTAAACAGCTCGACCTTGGAGAAATGTTAGGTGTGGGCAAAATTCTGAACAAAGATTAGTAAAAGAAATTAAAAATATTGCAAAGGAAAATTCCTTTGATTGGTTAATCTAGTGGTTCTGGGTGACCTTTACCACGAAGTGCAAAAGTTACTACTGCTAATGCAATTAATACTCCTGCTGTTGCGCCAAATGCGGCTATTCCTGCTTCTGCCATTTGATAAAAAACAACCTTACGGGCTTTTATAAGATATGTCCATAATTTTTATCTAAAAACAAACTATCATAATTTTAATATTTTATGATACTATACAGATGTTATCTAAAGAATTCAAAAGGAACAGAATTTTCTTGTCCACTTGTCATTGAACTTAGATTAAAGTATACAGTACCAGTAACCCACCAACTTGCACTACCTGATTCACCATTATCATATTCAGATTCTAATGCGTCCCATAGTTCTCCAGTAGCAGTATTTGCTAAAGTTATTTTCTTTTTTAGAACAATTGAATTTTCACCCAATAATGTATAGTAATTTGAACCAAATTCTATCATTCCTTCAGGTCTACTTCCAATAGTTCCACCAGCAAGCTGTTCATAACTAGAAAAACCAGTTTCAAACAAATTGAAATCCATTGTTTGTATAATTACAGCACGTGGGTTTGGATTAGATATTTCAAATGCAATTTCAATTGTTGCTGAACGTGCCGATATTTTTAAAACAGAAATATCTGCTAATTCAACTGTAACTAATTTAATAGTTGAAGTATTTTCAACAGTATTATCACTTCCTGGAGTTGCAACTTCCATATCAGGACCAACAATAACAATTGCACCTAATATTCCAACAATTCCTAAAACTGCAGCAAAAACAAAAATTTTAGTATTCAAACTTACTTAACCACAATTATATCAAATATTAGTTAGTTATTATACCATTCCAGAAGGGGAAAACTATGCAATATTTTCAAGCCGTTCAACAAGGAAAGAAAAGAGCAAGTAAGTCACAAATGAAAATGTTTGAAGTAGCTGGATTTGGAATGTTAACTTTAACAACTAAGAAAATTGATGGTAAATTCTTTCCAGTTGGGGAAGAAGAATTTACAGCTGTGATTAATTCAGAAGAGGGTCATGTAGCCGTAATTGTAGATAAAGATGGGTACACTAAAGCCCAGTCAAAAACAGTAGAAAAAGAAGAAGCCCTTTCAATCTTTAAGAAACTTAGAGATACAGGGATTTTGGAATATCCAAAAAATGAGATTCAAATTTGGTCTCAAACTAGACCGACAATTCAAAACAAAGTTTAATTATTTTTTAGAAGGTAGAACTATTTCTGTCCCTACCTTACCACCTTTAATTGCTTTTTCAATTATTTTTGGATCTGCCTTTAAAATTCTAGTTTTAATTTTAGAGCGTTCTATAATTTTTAGAGCAACAATATCCATTAAATCATAACCGCCAGCAACAGAATCCTCATGTACCAAAATATTTTTTAAATCTTTGAGTTTAATACTTTTGAATTTTTTGGCTTTTTTAAATTTATTTGGATCCATATCATAAACACCATCAACATCAGTTGCATTAAGAAATTGTTCAGCCTGAATTTTTTCAGCAATTAATGCAGCTGTTCCATTGGTACTTTGACCAGGATGTAGACCTCCAGCTACAACAATTAAGCCATCATCAACTGCATGTTTTACTTGTTGTAAAGTAGTCGGTGGATGTGAGTATGCTTTATTTTTTAAAGCATAAATCAATAATTTTGCATTAAGTCTGGAAATTTCAATTCCTAATTCATCTAAAGTTGATTCATCAGCATTAAAATTTCTAGCATGGGAAATGTAATGTCTAGCAATTACCCCTCCTCCAGCAATAACAACTGGCTGACAAATCTTGCTAATTTTTATTAAAAAATCAGCATAATTTTGTATGACTTTGGCATTATCCATACCAAAAACTTTTCCAGATAGTTTTATGACAATTTTTTTCTTCATTTTAGATCACCTAGTATTGATTTTGCGGCAATTTCAACTTTTTTCCTATATTTTTGATGAGTATAGATTCTAAGTATGTTCATAAAGCCTGAAATTGCCGAAACCACAGGTATTTCAGAAATTGGCATCTCTTTTGCAGAGGATTTTCCACCCTCATTAGAAATCAAAACTATTGATTTTGATTCATTTTTTGATGGTGTAAGTGGGATAGATGGAGTAACTGAACTATCTACAAATATTTCATTTTCATCAATTTTAGATTTTTTAGAAATCTCAAGTCTGAGTTCATCAGTTCGAGTTTTTTTCAAATTTATTTGACTAGTAAGTATTCTTTCAAATACACATTTGAGTAATTTTCTATTTTGATAATCTTCAGCTAATTGCCTAGCTTGTTTTAGTTTAGAAGATTTTGAAGAGATAAGAGAAGATAAGACAAATTCATCTGTTAGTTTTACATATTCATTTAGATTAAAAGATGTAAAACCAAATTCATCATCAGATAATTTCAATGCTTGAATAATCATAACTTCTGCAGCACGTACAGTTTTATGAAAATATACGGCTTTGAACATTTGATATCTAGAATGCATCATTGATTCAAATGAATATAATGCTGAACGTTCTAATGCAATTTTTTTCTTATGTATACTAAGTGATTGTGTTATTCTTTTATGATCAACTTTTGCATGTTCAGCTCCTGTAAAATAACCATCTCTAAGCAAATAATCCATCATATCTGCACTCAAAGATCCTGAAACAATTTCATTTAGATATTGAAATTTTGATTCTCCAAATGCAATTTGTGTAACTAGTTTTTTGTTGAATCCAGTTTTTGATAGTATATCACCAATTTCAGAATTTAAAATTATTTTTTTACCATAATCTTCGTGTGAAATTTTTTTCTCTTGAATTATTTCTTCAAACAAATGAGAAAAAGGCCCATGACCAATATCATGTAATAACCCTGCAAGACGTAAAATTTGAATATCATCAGAATTTAGAAATCCTTTCTCATTTAATGCAAAACCAGCCTCAGTAGCAATATGCATAACTCCAAGAGAATGCTCAAATCTACTATGTTGGGCTGAAGGATAAGTTAGATGTGCACCGGAGAGTTGTTTTATACGCCTTAATCTTTGAAATAGTGGATTATCTATAATTGGAAGTTCATAATCATAAACACGAATAAAATCATGAATTGGATCTATGATATCTAGATAGTTTTTTTTCATATCCCAAGTTTCTTTGAAAATGCATTTAGAATTTCTTCATGAACTTCTAGTTTAGGTTTAGATGCATCAATAATTTTCCAATGTTTTTTCTTTGCGGTAGTACGATAGAGATTAGATATTTTCCTTGAAAAATTTTCATTTTTTTCAAACTTATCTCTTTTCATAATTTTTCCCTTTTCATTTCTTGGAGATCTTAAAAAAGATTCTTTTTGTGTGACATCAAGTAATATTACAAGATCAGCTTTTGGTAAACCATCATCAAGATTCTCAAGCCATTTTTGCTTCAAACCATTTGCTAATCCATAAACTAAATTGGAATGATAATATCTATTCATAATTAAAATAGAATTTTTTTCTTCAGCTGCTAAAATTTGATCAAGTTTTTCCCAACGATTTGCTGCCAAAAGACAATGAATTACTTGAGGAGAAAATTTTTGTTTTCCATCTAAAAATTTTCTAATTTCTTTACCTATTGGTGTATCATAGTCAGGAAAATGAAATAGTTTAGTTTTGATCTTTCGTTTTTTCAAGGATTTTTCTAGTAGAATTGATTGTGTTAGTTTTCCTGCTTGATCTCCTCCTTCAATTACAATAATCATAAGTTATCAAAACAAAGAAGTTAATTGATTAAAAATCTATCAGGAGAATCAAAATAGGCACAAATAAGAACAAAAATAGAAAAAAATATGAGTAAATAAAAGACTTAATCAGTATCAATTATTTCGTAATATTATGGATAAAATTGTGAAATTTGTAATTGGATTTATTGTGATAGGAACGATAGTACATTTTGTAGTTAATGATGACCCGTTAAATTTTGATTGGGCATTTGAATGTAAAAAAACATTAGCAACTGTTGGTTGTTAAATTAAAATAATTACTAAGATTTTTTATTTTGTTCATTAAATTCAGCAGTAGCTTCCATTTTTCCCTTTATGAAAGCAAGATCATATGTTCTAAGCAATACTTCTTCACCATCTTCCATGTGAGTTTGCAAGTGTTTTGCCATGTTTTTAATAATTTCATCTTTAGTTGGTATTTGGGAATTATCAGTCATTGTAAATTCCTATTAAAAATCATCCTCAGGATTTTCTCCATTTTCTAATGCCTGATTATATTTATCGACTTTACTATTGTATTCATCGATTTTTTTATTTTCTTCATCGATTTTTTTATTTTCTTCATCCTCAATTTCCATTATGACCTCAATTAATCATAAAGTTATAAAAATTACCACATTGATTTATTTTTTGAACATTATCCACAGTCTTGTTCCTATCATAATTCCTACTGCTAAAATAATTAAAACTGGAATGATTATTTCCATTTGATCCATACTATTTCTTTTGATTAAAAATTAGAATTTAAGATTTAATACATGTATACAAGAATTGTATGTATGACTTGTACTCATACCTTCAAAGGGGAAGAAGGTCATATGAAATGTTCAAAATGTGGGCATGTACGAGAATTTCAAAAAACATCGATCAAACCAAAGATACTCGTAATTGGATTAATCATATCTGTGATGGTAGTGGGAGCAGTATTGACTTTTTCATATTTTCCTAAAATTTAGTTTTTTTTTATAATCAATCAAGCCGGAGGATTCCTACATTACGAATTTTTGAATTATAAGATAAGTTTCTTTATAATACAAGAAATTATAGAATCAAATTAGATAAGTGATAAAATGGAATTTAGAGAAATTTATTGTACAAGTTGTAAAAAAGTAATTGGACGTTATAATATAAAATTTTTCAGTGAAGATAAAATTGCAGAATTAATGAAAACAAGTCATGTAACTCATGTTAGGAATGGGCATCAAGTAAACATTAGAAAGTTTGTAAAAAATTAATATGATTTAATTTTTTCAATTGCTTCAGAGAGATTTGAAATTCTGAATAGTTCATAATTAGAAATATGTTGATTCCAAGGTTGTGAATATAAAATCACTCTTTTATTATTTTCAAGAAATTTTATTGCATTCAAAGGTGAATCATCAATAAATACATCATAATCTAAATCAGCTTTCATCGGACCATCAATTACTGATACATAATTATCATATGAGATATCATGATAGTTTAACCAATTTTTTACAAAAGAATCAGTAGAACGTTCTCTAGCAGTTACAATATCTACTTGACCAAGAGTTGAAAGATTTTTTGTTATATCTGATAAATTTTCTTGTGTAGTAGGAATAGATTGCCAATTTTTCCAACAAGAACTTAATTCTGAATAAAAATCAAAGGGGTTAATATCAAAATTTTTCCAAAATTCCCAATCAGTTACTTGATTTTTAGAAATAGAAGGTCTAATTGAATTACTATAATTAAGCCAAGATACTATTACGTCTGCGAGAACTCCATCAACATCTAATGCGATTTTCATTTTTATCAACTAATCAGAAAGTTTTTGAAATTCACCTAAAAGATTTTTTTGATGTTTACTAAGTTTTTTAGGAACATTTACCACCATGCGAACATACTGATCTCCTGTTCCTCTTGAATTAATATGAGAAACTCCTTTTCCTTTTAGTTTTATTATCGTATTTGGTTGACTTCCAGAATTAACTTTAATTTTTTCACTTCCTTGTAAAGTTGGAACATTAATTTCACAACCTAATGCAGCATCGATCATAGAAATATCTTGATCATAGAAAATATCCTTGCCATCTCTATTAAAATATCTATGAGGCTGTACTTTAACTCGAATTACTAGATCTCCATTTATTCCATCTGGAATTTCATTTCCCTCATTGGAAACAATATAATCACCTGAATCTATTCCAGGTGGAATTTCAAAGTCAACTTTTTTATTTCCTTTTACTCGTCCTTGTCCTTTACAATTACTACATGGTGTTTCTATCATAGAACCTTGACCCCTACAGGTAGGACATGGTGCAGCAGTTACAAATGAAGCAAATCCCATATTCCGAGTTTGTCTAACTTCTCCTTGACCATTACATGTTGTACATGTTTTTTTATTAGTACCAGGTTTACAACCAGAACCCTTACAATTATCACATTTAATTTGTTTTTGTAAATTAATTTCCATTTTTTTTCCATGTAACACATCTTCTAATGTTACTGTTGTTTGGTAAAGGAGATCAGATCCACGTTGTTGTTGTTGAGTAAAACCTCCTCCTCCACGACCAAAAATTGATTCAAAAATATCATTAAATCCTCCACCGCCACGACCTTGGAAAATATCATCACTACTGTATTTGCCATCTACTCCAGCATGTCCATGTTGGTCATAGGTTTGTTTTTTTTCAGAATCTGAAAGAATAGCATATGCCTCAGAAATTTCTTTGAAATGTTCTCCAGCATCTGCTGATTGATTACGATCAGGATGAAATTTTAATGCTAATTTTCGATACTGGTTTTTTATTTCATCTAGAGAAGAAGTTTTTGTGACCCCTAAAACTTCATAATAATCACGTTTTGCACTCATGAGTTATTTCTTCATTATAATTACACTATAAATGATTGAATTTGAAAAA
>CAJQSS010000035.1 GCA_905616385.1 uncultured Candidatus Nitrosopumilus sp.
TACCACGTGGAATGAAAGATTTTGTAGGTTCGGAAACCGCAAATATAGAACATATTAGATCCCATTTTAAACATCTCTCAAATCTTTATGGATTTTCATTTATGGATCCTTCTCCAATTGAATTACTTTCTACTCTTGAAACAAAATCTGGTCCTGCAATCAAAGATGAAATTTATTATTTCAAGGATAAAGGAGATCGAGAAATTGCTTTAAGATTTGATTTTACTATGGGTCTAACAAGATATGCTACTTCTCAAAAATCTATGAAACTTCCCGCAAAAATTTCCAGTTTTGGTGGAGTATTTAGATACGATGAACCTCAAAAAGGACGTTATCGATATTTCCATCAATGGGATCTTGAAATTTATGGTAAAGCAAATTTAGAATCAGAATCTGAAATAATTGAACTAACATCCAGATTATTTGATTCATTATTGCTAAAAAATATTACAATTGATGTTAATCATAGAAATCTTGTTGAATCATACATTAACAAAATTTTTGATTCAAAAGATCCACAATTAGTAGGCGATATGTTACGTGCAGTTGATAAAATTGCAAAAAAATCAAAAGATGAAATAATTAAAGAATTTGAGGATAGATATTCTAAAGAAAATTTGGAAAAAATTCTAGAATTCTCACAAATTAAAGGATCAATTAAAGAAGTTGAATCTGTATTTGATGTATCACAATTGGAATCTTGGGATGAAATTAAAGCATTATTTGAGTCTCTAGAAAATCGAGGTGTATCAAATGTTAGAATTAATTTTGGTATAGTTAGGGGATTAGATTATTACTCTGGAATTGTATTTGAAGTATTTGATAAAAATTCAAAACTTGGTGCTTTAGCTGGGGGAGGAAGATATGATACATTAACTAAAGCATTCAAAAGAGATGATCTTGGTGCAACAGGAGTTGCAGGTGGTGTAGAACGAATTATTTTAACAATGCAAGAACAAAATATTATTTCAGAAATAGAACAATCTAGAATTTCAGTTCTATACATTAATGATGATATGCAAAAAGTTGCACATTCTATTACATCATTACTTCGATTAAATAAAATTCCAACCGATATTGATTTAGCGGGAAGAAATTTGAAAAAACAAATGGATATTGCAAATACTGCAAGATTTACAATTATTGTTGGACCTCAAGAATTAGAACAAGGAAATGTAGTACTCAAAGATATGAAAACTGGAACTGAAGGAACTATCTCTTTAGAAAAATTAACTGATGATCCAAAATCTATTTTTAATTTAGAAATGCTTTAGTTAAATTCATAATTTCAGGACCATTAGTTAGTGAACCTACTACAATACAATGATTATTTGCTAAAATTCCTGATGAGACATATGGTACTCCGCCATTTATTGATGATTGTTCTACTTTCACGCCTAATACATCTGCAATAATTTCCATATCTTTTTCTTCTGCTTCTGGATGAATTACAGCACCTGTATTGTTTGCTTTAACTGAAACTCCTGATAAATGAGAACCAGCTATTTTTTTTTGGAGTACTTCTACTCCCATTACATCTGCAATCACTTTACAATTTTCTTTTGATAATGCCGGTGAAACAATAGCTCCTTTATCATTAGCACAAATTACATTTCCAAGTGCATTAAATTTAGTATCTAAAACTCCAATTTCCAAATCTGTTTCATTTTTCAAATAATCATATTCATCTTGATATGCAGTAGATGGTAGCAAAAATCCTTTGTTGTTCATTACTGATAATGCTCCAATTAATCTAGTGTTGGCAATTGCTGTGTACATTACTTCGATATTCAAATATTCTGCTAGTTTATCTGCTTTAGTTTCTGCAAATCCCATTGGAACTAACCCAATTGTATCATTAACACTGACGTAAACACCAATGTTCGGTCCTCTATACACATCATATTTGATAATATCCATATCCCGATTATTGATAGTTCAACATTATGAACGTAAGGAAATCCTTCCTGCCTAATTAATCAATTATTTCCATCTTAGTTTGTTAGTTTCAACTAATTCTATCTATCTTTAAATAATAACTCTAAGAAAATTTCATTATGCCAATAGCAGAAAATTTTCCTGAAGGCTTAACACCAACTGGAAAAATTAATCTGGATGATGGAAATTTCCATATAATGTGGGGTCCAGGTAAAAAAACAAACACTGATGGTTCACAAGCTGAAGTGTTTGCAGATTCAGATGTTGTAGCAGCATATGCAGCAAGAAACGAAGAACAAGTCCCTCTTGGTGTAAGTGGTACTTATGTTGCAGTAGATTGGGATTCCTGCGTTGCAGATGGTGCTTGCATTGAAGCTTGCCCTGTACAAGTATTCCAATGGTACAGAACTGAAAAAGACATCCCAGCAAAAGATATTGTTGGTCAAACATTTGCAGGAACTGGTAGTGATATTAAAGATGAGCGTAAAGATCTAACTGATAAAGCAGATCCAATCCGAGAACATGATTGTATTTGGTGTATGGCATGTGTATCTGTATGTCCGCCTCAAGCTATCAAAGTTGATCAAATAAATGTTGAAAAACATGAGAGTGCAGCCAAATCTTTGTAAGTTTAATCAATTTCATATATACTTCAAATTTTTTATTTTTAATTTAGTCTCGACTAATTTTCTTTAGCTTTAAATAATATTCTAAAATAATTCTAATATGGTAGATCTACAAATACCGGAAGACTTTTGTCAACAAGGAGATCCTAAAGGAAAAACAAGCCACGGTGATGGTGAAAATTTCCATTATATCTGGGGTGACGGAAGAACAGATGGTGCAGCATTCTCAAACGAAGATGTAAAGGCAGCCTACGAAGAAAGAGGGGAAGAACAAGTTCCTCTTGGAATTCATGGTACTACAGTTGCAGTCGATTGGGATTCCTGTATAGCAGCTGGTTCATGCTTTAGTGTATGTCCAGTTCAAACATTCCAATGGTTCAGAACCGAACAAGATATTCCTGCAGCAGACTGTATGGATGCAACTTTTGAAGGTACTGGTTTAACAGAAATGGATGAAAGATTAGATTATACCGACAAATCACAACCAATCCGAGAACATGATTGTACGATTTGTATGGCATGTCAAGAAATTTGTCCTGAAGGAGCAATCCTTATTGAATCAGCTAATCAAGAATGGCACGAGAAAGCAGCTGGAACATATGTTGTAATGCCCTCAAGTGGGGGCGGACCTCACGCACACGATTAAAGAATTTTTTCTTTTTTCTTATTTTTTATATTTCATTATCAACAGATTTTAATCACTATTTTCAAACATTTTTTGCCGAGGTCGCTTAGTTCGGTAGAGCGCGGGCCTTGAGAGCCTGTGTGCGCAAGCACGCGGGGGTTCAAATCCCTCTCTCGGCGTTTTTATTTTTCTATTTTTGAAAGTTCTGCAAGCATTGCAGATAATTGAATTTCTGAATTTGCTCCAACTAAAATTCTATAATCATACTTTGCAATTACTTCTAAAATTTCTGATAGTTTTTCATGTTTGGATTTAAAGACAGCTGAGTTAATGTATTTGAGAAAGTCTGATACTGACATTCCATAAACTTTAATCAATTCAATCATTTTTTCTCTTGATTCTATTACGTTACCTGATAATGCAATTTTTAAAACATCATCAACATCTGTTGTTTTAGTTAGTCCTGCTGATGATTTTACAGTTTCTTCAGTAATTTCACCAAGACTTGCAGTTGCTTGCATTAAATTAATTGCGTGTCTTAAATCACCTTGTGAATAATCATAAATTGCCTT
>CAJQSS010000036.1 GCA_905616385.1 uncultured Candidatus Nitrosopumilus sp.
AAAAAAAATCAAGTACTAGTCCCTGATCATATTTATGTTCCAAAACATGAAATTATTCCAAAAGCAGAAGCTGAACAAGTTTTAGAAAAATATAATTGTAAACCAACTGAATTACCATTAATTTTTGTAAATGATCCTGCTATCATGGGACTTGGTGTTAAACCTGGAGATATGATAAAAATTACTCGAAAAAGTCCAACAGCTGGTGAAAGTCTTTACTATAGATATGTGGTGGAGGTCTAGATTTGGTTCATCCTTCTAACAAGCGTTGGCCCGTAATTCAAGATATTTTAAAAAGGGAGGGTATTGCAAAACAACACCTAAACTCTTTTGATGAATTTTTAGAAAGAGGATTACAAAGTATTATCAAAGAAGTTGATAAAATTGATATTGAAAATGCTGAATATCCATATAAAATTCAATTAGGTAAAGTTAAACTTCAACAACCTAGAATGATGGAACTTGATGGTTCTATTACTCATATTACTCCAGCTGAAGCAAGATTGAGAAACGTTTCTTACGCTGCACCTGTTATGATGGAAGCCAGTGTTATAGAGGATGGAAAAATTTTGGAATCTCGATTTGTACACATCGGTGACGTACCAGTAATGGCAAAATCTAATGCATGTATTTTAAATAATTTCTCTAATTTAAAATTAATTGATTATGGTGAAGATCCAAATGACCCTGGTGGTTATTTTATCATTAATGGATCTGAAAGGGTAATTGTTGGTTTAGAAGATCTTTCTTACAATAAAATTATTGTTGATAGAGAAACTTTGGGTGGTAATATTGTTTTCAAAGCCAAAGTATACTCATCAATTGTTGGTTATCGTGCAAAATTAGAACTTGTAATGAAAAATGATGGATTAATTGTTGCTAGAATTCCTGGTTCTCCTGTTGATATCCCAGTTGTTACTTTGATGAGAGCACTTGGTTTAGAATCTGACAAAGAAATTGCAGCAGTAGTTTCCTTAGTTGATGAACTTCAAGATGAACTAGAAGGATCATTTGAAAAAGCAGGAGACGTTCCTACAGCCAAAGATGCTGTTGTTTACATAAGTAAAAGAATTGCACCTGGAATGCTAGAAGAATTTCAAATTAAACGTGCTGAAACTTTACTTGATTGGGGTCTATTGCCTCATTTAGGTAAACATCCTGAAAATAGAAAAGAAAAAGCACAATTTTTAGGTGAAGCAGCTTGTAAATTATTAGAATTAAAACTTGGTTGGATTACTCCTGACGATAAAGATCATTACGGAAACAAAGTAATCAAATTTGCAGGACAAATGCTTGCTGATTTGTTTAGAACTGCATTTAGAAATTTAGTTAGAGATATGAAATATCAATTAGAGCGTTCTGGTCAAAAACGTGGAATTAATGCAGTTGCTGCAGCCATTCGTCCTGGAATTATCACTGATAAATTAAACAATGCTATTGCCACTGGAAACTGGGGTCGCGGTCGTGTTGGAGTTACACAATTACTTGATAGAACCAATTATCTTTCAACAATTAGTCATCTTAGAAGAATTCAATCACCTCTTAGTAGAACTCAACCAAATTTTGAAGCAAGAGATTTACATGCAACCCACTTTGGAAGAATCTGTCCTAGTGAAACACCTGAGGGCTCAAACTGTGGTTTGGTAAAAAATCTTGCATTATCTGGAATTATTTCAGTAAATGTTCCTTCTGAAGAAATTATTGAAAAACTTTATGATCTTGGAACTGTGCATTTCTTTGATGCAAAAGATGATTTGAAAAAAGATGGAACTAGAATATTTGTTGATGGTCGTTTAATTGGATATTATAAAGATGGACTTGAATTAGCTGAATCTCTTAGAGATCTTAGAAGAAATTCAAAAATCCATCCTCATGTTGGAGTTTCATTTCATAAATCTGATGAAAATGAAGATGCAACAAGAAGATTATATGTAAATTGTAATGCTGGACGAGTTTTAAGACCCTTAATAATTATCAAAGATAACAAACCATTACTTACTCAAGATCTTTTAGATAAAATTTCAAAGAAATTACTTTCTTGGACTGATCTTTTGAGAATGAGTGTTTTAGAATTGATTGATGCTAATGAGGAAGAAAATTGTTATGTTACATTAGATGATAAAGATACCAAGAAATATACTCATCTTGAAGTATTTCCACCATCAATTTTAGGTGCAGGTGCTTCTATTATTCCATATCCAGAACATAATCAATCTCCAAGAAATACATATGAATCTGCAATGGCAAAACAGAGTTTAGGATTTTCAACACCAATGATGAACACTAGTACATATGTTAGACAACATCTTATGCTATATCCACAAGTTCCTGCTGTTAATACAAAAGCAATGAAACTTTTGGGATTGGAAGATAGACCGGCAGGTCAGAATTGTGTGGTTGCAGTATTACCATTTGATGGTTATAACATTGAGGATGCAATTGTTCTCAGTCAAGCTTCTGTTGATAGAGGATTAGGAAGAACTTTCTTCTTTAGAATTTATGATGCAGAAGCAAAACAATATCCTGGTGGAATGAGAGATAGTTTTGAAATTCCAAACGCTGAAGATAATATAAGAGGTTACAAGGGTGAACGAGCATATAGATTACTTGAAGAAGATGGTGTTGTAGCATCTGAATCCCCTGTTAAAGGTGGAGATATTTTGATTGGTAAAACTAGTCCTCCTAGATTTATGGAAGAATATAGAGAGTTTGAATCATCTGGTCCATACAGAAGAGATACATCAATTGGTGTAAGACCATCTGAAACTGGTGTTATTGATACTGTTGTTATGACTCAATCTAATGAAGGTGGAAAAATGTATAAAATTAGAGCAAGAGATATGAGAATTCCTGAAATTGGTGATAAATTTGCATCAAGACATGGACAAAAAGGTGTAATGGGTCTTTTAGCAAAAGCTGAAGATTTACCATATACTGCAGAAGGTATGTCTCCTGATGTTTTGATTAATCCTCATGCATTCCCATCAAGAATGACCGTTGGAATGATGATGGAATCTATATGTGGAAAAGCTGCATCATTTCGTGGAAAGAGATTTGATGGTTCTGCATTTGTTGGAGAAAAAATGGATGAAGTTAAAAAAGTAATGGATACACATGATTTCAAATATTCTGGTAAAGAAATAATGTATGATGGAAGAACTGGAAAAGCATTTCCAGTTGATGTCTTTATTGGTGTAGTATATTATCAAAAACTTCACCACATGGTTGCAGATAAAATACATGCAAGAGCACGTGGACAAGTTCAGATGTTAACTAAACAACCAACTGAAGGAAGAGCAAGAGGTGGCGGATTAAGATTTGGTGAGATGGAGAGAGATTGCTTAATTGCTTATGGTGCTTCAATGATTCTTAAAGATAGATTGTTAGATGAATCTGATAAATCTGATATTTTTGTATGTGAGAGATGTGGACTTGTAGCATATCACGATGTTAAACAAAGAAAGTATGTTTGTAGAGTTTGTGGTGATAAAGCTA
The DNA here is from genome assembly GCA_905616385.1 of uncultured Candidatus Nitrosopumilus sp. Classification (GTDB taxonomy): domain Archaea; phylum Thermoproteota; class Nitrososphaeria; order Nitrososphaerales; family Nitrosopumilaceae; genus Nitrosopumilus. The sequence goes on from CAJQSS010000036.1 coordinate 3,496, forward strand.
AAGTATCTTCTGTATCTGTAGCATATGCTTTCAAATTACTCTTACAAGAAATGCAAAGTCTAAACGTTGCACCAAGATTGTTGATAAAGGAGAAACTCTAAGATGTCTATTCAAGCGATTAAAGCAATTGATGGAATTCGTTTCTCTGTATGGTCTCCAACTGAAATTAGAAAATATTCTGTTGCTGAAATTACTGCACCTGAGACATACGATGAAGATGGAATGCCAGTTCAAGGAGGTCTTATGGATGGTAGACTTGGTACTCTTGAACCTGGACAAAAATGTTTAACTTGTGGAAACACTGCAGCTAGATGTCCTGGACACTTTGGACATATTGAACTTGCAGAACCAATTTTACATATTGCATTTATTGATAATATTTACAAACTATTACAATCTACATGTCGTTCTTGTGCAAGATTAAAAGTTCCTCAAGAAGATCTAAATACATTTCAAAAAATTAAGGATAGGGGAGCTGCATATACTGTAATTTCTCAAAAACGTATCCCTGAACAAATTATTGAAAAAGCAAAGAAAGCAAAAGAATGTCCTCATTGTGGAAAAACACAATATGAATTAGTATTTACAAAACCAACAATTTTTGTTGAAAAAACAGAAATTGGTGAACATAGATTATTACCAATCACCATTAGAGAAAGATTTAATCAAATTCTTGATGATGATTTATCTTTGTTAAATTATGATCCTGTAACTGCAAGACCCGAATGGTTTATTCTTCAAGCCTTACCTGTTCCTCCTGTTACTGTTAGACCTTCAATTATTCTTGAAACTGGAATTAGATCAGAAGATGATTTGACCCATAAAATGGTAGATATCATTAGAGTAAATCAAAGACTAAAAGAAAGTAAGGAGGCTGGAACTCCACCATTAATTGTTCAAGATTTAGTTGATTTGTTACAATACCATTCAACTACTTATTTTGATAATGAAGTTTCTGGAATTCCACAAGCTCACCATCGTTCTGGACGTCCTCTAAAAACACTAACTCAAAGACTCAAAGGAAAAGAAGGAAGATTCAGAGGTTCGTTATCTGGAAAGAGAGTTGATTTTTCTAGTCGAACTGTAATTTCTCCTGATCCTAACTTGGATTTGTCTGAAGTAGGTGTTCCTGAACAAGTTGCAATGAAATTAACAATTCCTGAAATTGTAACTGAATGGAATATTGAAAGAATGCGAGCTCTAGTAATTAATGGACCGGAAAAATTTCCAGGTGTCAATTATATTGTAAGACCTGATGGTGTTAAAATTAGATTAGACTTTGTTGAAGATCGTTCAATAATTGCTGAATCACTTGAAATTGGATATTTGATAGAAAGACATCTTGCGGATAAAGATATTGTAATGTTTAACAGACAACCATCACTTCACCAGATGTCAATTATGGCCCACTATGTCAGGGTACTTCCAGGAAAGACTTTCAGATTACACCCATCTGTTTGTCCACCATACAATGCAGATTTTGATGGTGATGAGATGAATCTTCATGTTCCTCAAAGTGAGGAAGCAAGAGCAGAAGCAATTCTATTGATGAGAGTTCAAGACCAATTAATTTCTCCAAGATATGGTGGTCCAATTATTGGGGCACTCCGAGACTTTGTTACTGGTGCATATCTTCTTACTAAAGATGATACAATTTTATCTGTTCAAGAATTTTCTAACTATGCAATGCTTGGTGGATATACTGACCCACTTCCAAAGCCTGGAACTAAAACAAAAGATGGTCCTGCATATACAGGAAAACAATTGTTTTCATTATTCTTACCAAGTGACTTTAACTATACACTCACATCAAAATGGTCAAAAGGTACTGGTGGAAAAGTAAATGATGTTGTAATTAAAAATGGTGAATTAATCAGTGGTGTAATTGACAAAACATCAATTGGTGCAGAAGAACCAGAAAGTGTCTTACACAGAATTACTAAAGATTATGGAAATGCTGTTGGAAAGAGTTTCTTAAATTCAGTTTTAATTATGGTAAAACAATTCATCACCCATTATGGTTTCAGTTATGGTTATGGTGATCTTGAAGTTCCAGAAAAGAATGTTCAACAAATTTTGGATGATATTCAATCAACTTATGATACTGTAGCTGACTTGACTAGTCAATATAACAAAGGAACATTAAAACTTACTAGAGGTATGAAAGCTGAAGAAGCATTAGAAGCATACATTGTTAATGAATTAGGTAAAGCAAGAGAAAAAGCAGGTGCTACTGCAAATAGTTCTTTAGATGATAGTAATGCTGGAAAAATTATGGCAACCACTGGTGCCAGAGGTTCAGCACTTAACGTAGGTCAGATGGCAGGTGCATTAGGTCAACAATCCCGAAGAGGAAATAGAATGAGTACTGGATATGCAAACCGTGCATTAACTCACTATAAACAACATGACAGTAATCCTGATGCTCATGGATTCGTAAAATCAAATTATAGAACAGGTCTTTCTGCATTAGAATTCTTCTTCCACGCAATGGGTGGTCGTGAAGGACTTGTAGATACTGCAGTTAGAACACAACAAAGTGGATACATGCAACGTAGATTGATTAATGCATTAGAACACATTAGATTAGAATATGATGGAACTGTAAGGGATCCACACGGTCACATTGTTCAATTCCTTTATGGTGAAGATGGAATTGATGTACAGAAAAGTGATCATGGTGAGGCATTTAATCCAAGTAGATTAGCTCAATCCCAAACTATGATTGATTCTGGAACAAAAGCAACAAAAGGTGAAATTGAAACACTTGCTAAAAAATACACTAAAACATTCAATCCAAGACTAACTAAACTTGTAATTGATGCATTAAACAAATCTAATCTAAGTAAATCTGGTGTTGAGATAGTATGTAAGA
>CAJQSS010000037.1 GCA_905616385.1 uncultured Candidatus Nitrosopumilus sp.
TAACAACAAGTATTTTACGAGGATTGAATCTTGGTGGATTTGCACAAGGATTGATTCCAATTTCAAATTTAACTGGTGAAGGTATTGTTAATATTGAAAGGGCATTAAGCAGAATTCTTAATTTAGGTGAAGAGGTAGAAGGGTAGTTGGCATCAAAAATTACAGTTAAAGCACCATCATCTACTGCTAATTTAGGTCCTGGATTTGATACATTTGGACTTGCAATAGATGCATTTTATGATGAAATTACATTAACAAAAACAAAAAATGGTATTACAATAATTACAGATGATAATATTCCTACAAATCCAGAAAATAATACTGCAGGATTAGTTGTAAAAAATATGAAAAAAGAATTAAAAATTAAAGAAGGTATTGAAATTAAAATAAAAAAAGGGATACCTGCTGGGTTTGGAATGGGTAGTAGTGCTGGATCTGCTGCTGCAAGTGCAGTAGCATTTGATAAATTATTTAAATTAAAATTGAATGCCAATGCATTAGTAGAATTTGCAGGATTTGGTGAAAAAGCTAGTGCTGGATCAATTCATTATGATAATGTTGCAGCATCAGTTTTAGGAGGATTTGTTATTGTTAAAACAAATCCATTAGATGTAATTACAATAGATCCTCCTATGAATCTAAGAATGTGTATTGCAGTTCCAAAAATACAAGTTCCAAAAAAGAAAACAAAAGTTTCAAGAGGAGTAATTCCTAAAAAAGTAAAATTAACAGATGTTGTGGCAAATATTTCAAATGCATCATCGATAGTAGCTGGATTTATGAAAAAAGATCCTAAATTAATTGGAAATTCAATTAAAGATGTAATTGTGGAACCTGCAAGACAACATATGATTCCAGGTTATCAAAAAGTAAAGCAAAATGCCATAAAAGCAGGAGCATATGGTGTAACAATTAGTGGTGCAGGTCCATCAGTGATTGCATTTTCAAAAAATTCAATGGATTTGAAAAAAATTAGTAATGCAATGTCAAAAGGATTTAAAACTGCACATATTGAATGTGAGACAATAATTTGTAAACCAAGTAAAGGAGCAATACACGTAAAAAATAATTAAATGATGGATTATGAAAAAGGCAGTAATTGTATTTAGTGGAGGAATAGATTCTGTATGTGCAGTTTCATTTTTAAAATCAAAATATGAGTTATATGGAATCACATTTTCATATGGTCAAAAAGCAAATATGGAAATTAATGCAGCAAAATCTTTTGCAAAAAAACTTGGATTAAAGGAACACAAAATTATTGATATTGATTTTATGAAGAATCTTTATGGAAATTCAAATGTTCTAACAAGTTCAAAAAGAAAAATTCCAGCTAAATTTGAATATTCAATTGTAGTTCCAATTAGAAATGCAGTATTTCTTTCAATAGCATCTGCATGGGCTTTTACACTTAATGCATCACTTGTTGCATATGGTGCACATACAGGGGATACAAATTACCCTGATTGTCGACCAAAATTTGCAAAAAAACTAGAAAGTGCATTCAATGAAGGTGAAATTGATGGGATTAATTCAAAATTACGAAAAAATATTGAAATTTGGTCACCGTATCGTAAAGGATTATCAAAAAGTGACTTGTTAAAATCAGGAATAAAAAATCTAGGTGATTCAATTTTTAAAACTTGGAGTTGTTATTCAAATAAAAAATATCATTGTGGAATTTGTGAATCTTGTAATAATAGAAAAATTGCATTTAAAAAAGCTGGAATTATAGATAAAACAAAATATCTCAAATAAATTATTCATCTTAGAATTTTCTTTTTTAGAATTATACTTCTAATTAGTACATACCAAACTAAAAAGAATGATGCAAAAATTCCTGTAATTACATAATTATGTTGTTCAGTAGTTAATCCTTCAAATGTATCAGTAATTAGAACTGCTGAGAAAAAAGCAATTACAATAAGAGCTACACATTCTATTGCATACCATGTCCAATTAGGCCAAGATTCTTTTGGAATGTGAATATACGGATTTGCTTTTCCCATATTGATGATGAAAAATATTGATTATTTAATTTTTGAGTATTGACTAAAAAGATGAATTTGATGCACGTTTTCTAATTAGTGTCATAATACTCTCTTTTTCTTCCTTATTTTCATAAATTCCTCTAAATGCAGATGATGAAAGAGTAGCCTCGTTTCTAACCCCACGCATTCTCATACAAAGATGTTCAGCATCAGCAAAAACTACCACACCCTTTACTCCTTGAGAGTATAGTTCATCAGCAATATTTTTCGTTAAACGTTCTTGAATTTGTAATCTTTTTGAATATTTTTCAACTAATCTAACTAATTTTGATATTCCAAAAACTCTACCATTTGGTGAATATGCAATGTGAATTTTCCCATAAAATGGTAACATATGATGCTCACACATGGAGTAAAATTGAATATCTCTTGCAATTACTACATCAGAATCTTCAGAAAATTGTACAGATAATTCTGAATCTGAGTCATATCCCCCAAAAATTTCTTTATACATACTTGCAATTCGTTTAGGAGTTTCTCTCAGTCCTTCACGAGTAGGATCCTCCCCAACTTCAATTATTAATTCTCTAACAAGTTTTTTTACGCGTTCTTCATCCATTTTGTATTTTTATCCTTTTTTTCTAGTATTTGAACGTAATCTGATTTTGAGGCACGTGCCAAGTTTATGGAGCCCCGATAAATTTGTGTAATTGTGGAACTACCTTGACATCAAT
>CAJQSS010000038.1 GCA_905616385.1 uncultured Candidatus Nitrosopumilus sp.
TCTTTAGAATTTGATCTAATTATTTGTGGTTCAGGTCTTGCTGGATTACGGGCTGCAATTGAAGCAGCAAAGAAAGGTCCAAATCTAAAGATTGGAGTTGTTTCTAAAGTACAAGTGATGCGTTCTCATTCAGTTTCAGCAGAAGGTGGAACTGCAGCAGTACTTTTTGAAGATGAGGGTGATACGATTGAATCTCATGTTTATGATACTGTGAAAGGAAGTGACTTTCTTGCAGACCAAGATGTTGCTGAACGACTTTGTGTTGAAATACCAAAACAAATACATCAATTGGATCATTGGGGAATGCCATGGTCTAGAAGAGATAATGGTAGAATTGATCAACGAAATTTTGGTGGTTATAGTTTTCCTAGAGCAACATACGCATCTGATAAAGTTGGTTTTTATGAAATGCAAACTTTGTATGATACATGTCAGAAATATGATAATATTGAATATCTTAACGAATGGTTTGTAACATCAATTATACATGATGGTAAAAAATTCATGGGAGTTACTGCAATTGAATTATCTTCTGGAAACTTTTACACGATTAAAGGAAAAGCTCTAATCATTGCAACTGGTGGTGCTGGACGTTTATACAGCTTTTCAACTTATGCTTTATCTTCAACTCCTGATGGATTGGATATGGGATTTCGTGCTGGTATGGCATTAAAAGATATGGAATTTGTACAATTTCATCCAACTGGAATTTTGCCTTCTGGAATATTGATTACTGAAGGTGCAAGAGGTGAAGGTGGATATTTGCTTAACAACAAAGGAGAGAGATTTATGAAAACTTATGCTGCTGGAAAAATGGAATTAGCTCCACGTGATATTGTTTCAAGATCTATTATGACTGAAATTGAACAAGGTAATGGATTCAAACATGAAACTGGAGTTGATTGTATGAAACTTGACATTAGACATCTTGGTGATGAAAAAATTAAAGAAAAATTAGGTGGAATTAGAGAAATTTCGATAAAATTTTCAGGGATAGATCCTGCTAAAGACTTGCTTGACATTAGACCTGTTTGTCACTATATGATGGGTGGATTACATACTGATATTGATGGTGCAACTGAAATTCAGGGTGTTTGGGCAGCTGGTGAGGCTGCATGTAACAGTGTTCATGGCTCAAATCGTCTAGGTGCAAATTCTACTTCAGAATGTATTGTATGGGGAAAAATTACTGGTGAACTTGCAGCAGAATATGCTATGAATAATACTAATGACAATGAATGGCCTCATCATTTAGTTGCTTTAGAAGAAAAAAGAATCTTTGATGGAATATTTAGAGGAAATGGAGATGTAAATCCATATGAAATTAGACAAGAACTTACTGATACTTTGAATGATAAAGCATATGTTTATAGAAATGAAACTGATCTTGTTGATGGTTTAAAGAAAGTTCGTGAATTAAAAAAACAAGCTTGGAAACACGTTGATGATAAAGCAAAAGAATACAATACTAATTTTGTAAATGTAATGGAATTAGATTCTATGTTTAGAGTTGCTGAAGTTCTTTTAGTTGGTGCTATTAATCGTAAGGAATCTCGTGGTGCACATTCAAGAACTGATTATCCTAAACGTGATGATGCTAATTTCTTATACCATACACTTGCATATTATGATCCAATTGAACCAATTATGAAAACACATCCTGTAACTATTACTAAATATCAACCAGTGGAGAGGAAATATTAGATGACTAAAGATGAACATCGAGAAGGTATCAAAGGAATGGCCAATCCTGGTCGTTATGGAATTGAACGTATTGCATATTTGTTAATGCGTTTAAGTGGATTGGGATTGTTAGGATATTTTATTGCACATATTTATGAAACAAGTAATATTTTACGAGGTCGAATGGGTTGGGATGACTTTTTAGCAATGACCCAAACTACTGAAGGGCATATATTTTTAGCACTTGTAATTGGAATGTGTGTTTTTCATACTGGAAATGGAATTCGAATTATGTTAGGACATGGCGGTGTTGGTGTAGGAAAACCTGCTAGACCTGATTATCCATATGAGCCAGCATCCCAAAATTATAGGCATAAAATAGGAATTTACTCTTCTATTGTCTTTGCAGCTGTTGCAATGATGTATGGAATGGCAGTAATGTTTGGTGAATAAAATGAAAGAAAGTACAATAATGAAAATTCACTATGGGACTGCTTTAGCCTCAGTTGGATTAGTTGCAGTTCATATTTTGATGCGTCTAACAACTGGATTTGCTGATTCTTTAGAATATGAAAATGTTTTAGCTAATTATCGATCTGTTCCATATGTTGTAATGCTTGAACTAATTTTGATTTTACTTTCAGTACATGGATTTAATGGATTGAGAGTTATCTTATTAGAATTAAAACAAGGCAGAGTATATGAGAAGGCCGTTTCATATGGTTGTGTAGTGGCAATGATTGGTTTAATCGGATATGGTTCAAGAACAATTATTATGACAAATATGGGGATGGTATAGAGATGGCTCAAGTATCTAGTACTGTAGGTGAACAAGTACCGACTCTATTATCTGCATCAAAATCTATTCTTTTAAGAATTTCAAAATTTAATCCAGAATTAGACGAATCAAGTAAATTTATGGAATTTACTGTTTCTTATGAAAAATGGACTACAGTGTTGGAGGCAATTCTTGATGTCAAAAAACACTTTGATCATTCTGTAGCTGTTCGTTATTCTTGTAGACAAGCTACATGTGGATCATGTGGCATGTTGATTAATGGAAAACCTAGACTTGCATGCTTTACTAAAATTAGTGAATTGGATTCTGATGTTGTTACTGTTGAACCTATGAATAATTTTCCAGTAATTCGTGATTTGACAGTTGGCTTTGAAAAATTATTTGATACACATCAAAAAATTAAACCTTATGTAATTCGTGATGATACTGAACTAGAATCAGACCAAAGAGAATTTTTACAATCACCTAAAGAAGTAGAACAATACATCCAATTTGCCAATTGTATCAAATGTGGTTTATGTAATTCTGCATGTCCAACTATGGCTACTGATTCATCATTTGTAGGACCTCAGGCATTAGCACAAGCATATCGATATGTTGCTGATAGTAGAGATAAAGGAAAAGATACTAGATTAAACATCATCGATGAATCTCATGGTATTTGGAGGTGTCACTTTGCTGGTTCATGTAGTCAGGTATGCCCAAAAGGTGTTGATCCTGCAATGGGAATTCAATTCCTTCGAGGATATTTGTTAGGATTTAGAAATTAACCTGATTTTTTAGGAAGTTCACCTAATTTTTTAGGATTAGGACTATTGTTAACCTGATTGTTGATTTGCTCTGCCATAAAGTGATTTGATACATTCACTTTGACATCTTCTACACCATCTACTTTTAAAAGATAATCATGAACATCTTGACAAATTTTGAAACCAAACACTGCTGGACAGAAAGGACTAGTTAGATGCAAATCTACCTTGACATTACTATCACTGATATCTACCTCATCAATTAACTCTAATTCTACAATAGATGTGTTAATTTCCGGATCTACAATCTTTGATAATTCATCAAAAATTTTAACTCTAAGTAATTTGATATCTTGACTCATGTCGGCAAAAGCATTTATGCTATATATAACCATTTTACAACCTTAGATGATGTATCGCTCTCGACTTGGTACTGATTTGAGTAATATTACTTTAGATTATGTTTCATCAATAAATGATGATTCTGAAATTGCTTTGTATGACATTATTGGAAGTCAAGCTCATACCATAATGTTATTTCAAAATAACATTATTACAAAAAATGATGCAAAAAAAATTCTATCCTCCTTGGAAAATCTGAAAAATAAAAAATTTGATTCTTCATCTGGAGCAGAAGATATTCATGAATTAATTGAATCTCTAGTAATTAAAAAAGCAGGTATGGCAAGTGGTGGAAAAATGCATACTGCACGATCCAGAAATGATCAAGTTGTTTTAGATATTCGAATGAAAATTAGAGATGACATTAACATTATTTGTAATTGTCTTTTAGATACAATTGAATCACTTGTGTCTGTATCTAAAAATCATCAAAAAACAATTATGCCATTTTATACTCATCTTCAACAAGCTCAAGCTGGTTTGTTTTCTCATTATCTTTTAGCTCAAGCAGATGTTTTATCCAGAGATTTCCAAAGATTGTTTGATACTTTTCAAAGAATTAATCAAAGTCCTCTTGGAGCTGGACCTGTTGGAGGAACTAGTATTGCAATTGATAGACACAGTACTGCAAAGATGTTAGGTTTTGATGGTGTTGTTGAGAATTCTATTGATGCAACAAGTGCACGTGATTTTGTAGCAGAATATGTGGCAATGATTTCAATTTTAATGACTAATCTAAGTAGAATTTCTGAAGATTTCATAATTTGGTCTACATCTGAATTTTCTTTTATTGAATTATCTGATGAGTTTACGTCACCTTCAAGTGTAATGCCTCAAAAAAAGAATCCTGATATCTTAGAATTAACTCGTGGTAAGACTGCAGAAATTATTGGAAATTTAACTGCCATTTTAACTACCATCAAAGGTTTAGCTTCAGGATACGGACGTGACTTACAACAAATCAAATCGTCTATTTGGTCAACATCAAAAATATCTATCAGTGCATTACTAATTATAAAATCAATTGTTCTAACTATGAAAGTGAATGAAAAACAAATGAAAAAAGTAACTGAATCCAGTAATCTAATTGCATTAGATATTGCTGAAAAATTAGTTCAAGAGGGAATTCCATTTAGAGTGACTCATAAAATTGCAGGAGTTTTAGTCCAATTGGCACATAATTCAAAAAAACCAATTTCTAAATTAACTACTTTAGAAATAAAAAAATCTGTAGAAGGAACTAAGATAGATCCTAAAATTGTATCTAAAATCATTTCTACTACTAGTGTTGTTTCCTCTTTAAAAGATAGAAAATCTTTTGGTTCTTCTGGTTATGATGAGCAAAAAAGAATGATTTCTGATAGAATTCAGAAAATTAATACTTGGAGGTCTGACATGTCTGAAAGAGACAATAAAATCAAGTCTTCTATTGATGAGTTACAAAAATTAGTCAATGAAATCATTTAATGAATAAAGAAGACGCGGGTCTAGAGGGATTCGGACCCTCGACAACCGGATTAAAAGTCCGGTGCGCTACCTGGCTGCGCCATAGACCCACAAAAAAAATTGTTTTCGCGTATAATTTAGTCTTTTACAAATCTAAACGTTATGTCAGAAACTTTTAATCTAGGATTTTGATTCATAGTACTTGTGCCCTTGTAGTATAGCCCGGTCTAGAATTCGGCCCTGTCACGGCTGAGACGCGTGTTCAAATCCCGCCGAGGGCGCCATTATTTTTAATTAATCACTTTTTTAAAAGCGATCACTTCTTGTTTTCATTTCAAGTATTCTTTGGCATTTTTCCACACAAGAATATTAAAATTCAGGCAATTTTAGTGAAATTTGTTGTCTGAGGAGAAAAAAGAATCTGAAGTAGAAATAAAACCTACAGAAGATTCTGTATCTGAAAAACCATCAGTTGCAGATGTTAAAAAAGTTGCAGATGTTAAAAAAGTTGCAGATGTTAAAAAAGTTGCAGATGTAAAAGTTGAAGCAGAATCTAAAGATGCTCAAGAAGCAGCAGCTAAGGTGGAGGCAAATGCAAAAGCACTTGCTGATGCAGAGGCTGCATTACAAATAGCTCTTGAAAAAGCAAATGTAGCAAGAGCTAAATTAGAAGTATCAGCAGAGGAGGAATACAAAGCAATTGCTGCTGAAGTTAAAGCAGACATTACAAAAAAAGTTGATTTTACATTCAAACGAAAAGGTGAAGAGATTTTTAGACGAGAAATGGGTGAACCTGAATTTTGGTTAGATAAAAAAGATAGATTCCCAAGACCTATACTTACACCAGATCAACAAGAATCTATTACACAGATAGCTGAAACTCCTCATGATCAAACTCCAGAATATAATCCACAACATGTTCTTAGTCCAGAATATGGTGGTGTTTCAAATTATGAGCGTGGTGTAGATTCTTTCTTAGATGAATTAAAAATTAAACTTGCTAAATTAAAAAAAGATCCTGAATCAACTGAAAAAGAAATACTTGCAACAGAAAATGAAATTACTTATTTAGAATCAATACATGAAAATTTCTATATTGGAATGAATGTCTTCCGAACAGCAAAAGGTGGACGGGATAAAATTAACGCATAAGTTGGTATGATGATATGAATCACGTAATCTTTGATGTAATGAATGCCCGAGTAACTTTCAGAAATGTTCCAATTCATGAATTATCTAAATTTGCTTTCAAAGATGTGTGGGTAGCAGCAGAAGAATTTAAGAAAATTCCTGGTGTTGATGAATGTATTATTGTTCAAACAGCAAGTAGAATTGAAATTTTTACCGTTAGTAATGTTGAAACTATTGATTCTCCTGATGCACGAAGAGCTGAAGGAAAAACTCTAATTTTAAATCAAGTTAAAGATACTTGGATTTCCTTAACTACATTAGAACAAATTGACATTGATCACTTTGATCAAACTCTTGAAGTCTACAAAAGTGATGATGTATATCTTAATCTTTTACGATTAGGATCTGGCATAGATTCATTTGTTGTTGGTAAACAAGAAGTCTTTGATGAAATAGTTCAATCATTATCTCATGCTAAATCTGCAGGTACTTCAGGTACTATTCTCAATAAATTATTTGAAAATGTCATTCGATTATCTACTAGAATGAGAGATACCACTGGAATTTCAAAAGATGTTATTTCACTTGGAGACATTGCAGTAAAATTAGTCGATGAAAAAGCAGGATTAGATTCAAAGAAAAAAGTATTGTTAATTGGTACTGGTAATTCTGCTGCTTTGGTTGCTAAAAGTCTTAACAAAAAAGAAATTTCTTATGATGTTACAAGTAGAACTGTTGAACGTGCAAATGGATTTAGTAATATTGTTGGTGGTAATCCAATAGAGTTTGATGATGCTTTATCCACTTTTAATAAATATGATATAATTTTTGTTGCAACAACATCTGATTATTTCTTAATTACATTTGAAAGAATTCGACTTGTAATGGAAGAAAAGAAGAAAGGTACATTGATTTTGGATTTATCTGATCCAAGAACTGTAGATGAAGGAATTACTGCTCTTCCTGGAATTAAGTTATTATTTAGAGACCAAATTGCAGAAATTTTTGAAGAAAGCGTAAAAGGTAAATCTGACATTGTTCCATCAATTGAAAAAATTATAGCAAAAGAATTACCTGTATTATCTGCTAGAATGAAAAGATTAGATGCTTAGTATTTTTTATTATCCTTGTTTTCTTAATATGAATTGCATTACTGCTTCTTTTGAATAATCTATTCCGTGAACATCTTCTGTATGACTTCTAAAATCTTCTATCACTTTTTCTGTTTCCCCTTCTACTGAAAAATCACATTCAAAACCATAATCATCACACTTCAATTTTACCATGTTTTGGAGAAAAATAGTCGCTATAAAAATTATGATATTTGTTAATTTAAGATTAACACTATTTTAAAAATAGATTTTATCCGTATGATTCGTATTTAATTCCAAAACTACCATCAGATTTCTTTTCATGTTCTGTGACAAAACCTTTAGAATCCAAATGATCAATTACCCCATCAATTGTACCTTGATATCCACAAATGTAAATAATTGAATTTTCTGGAGTTAATTCCTCGCCTACCATTTCTTCTATTGGTGATAAACCTGTTTTTTTATCAGGTTTGAAAAATGATTCAACTCTACCAACATGACCACTCCAAGATCTGTTAAAGAATTCTTTTGGTCTGCTAATTGCTGCACCATATCTAAAATTCCATTTGTCTCTTCCTCTTCTTTCACTTTCTAATTCCATATCTGTTAAGAGACGTTTGTAACTTAATTCATCAATGTAACTTGCACCATGTAAAACTATGACTTCTCTAGTATCATTAGTATCATGGAAATGTTTTGCAAATGCAATAAATGGAGCTAAACCGGTTCCACCACCTACACAAATTACTCTTCTGTTATCTTTTTTACCATTATGTAATTTATTGCTAATTAGTAATGCTGCTCCTGTTGGATCTCCAAGAGTAACCTCATCTCCAACACTAAGATAAAATAATTCAGTTGTTACACGACCTGGAAGTGGTTTTCTAACCCATCTAATTACAAATTCAAAATAATCTCTATTTTGAGCATGTGATGCAATTGAATATGCTCTTCTAACTACTTTTTTTTCTGCTGGAATTGGAACCCCAATTGTTAAAAATTGTCCAGTTTTGTATTCTGGCATTCCGTTTTCAGGAACTAATCGTATGATAACTAGATCTTCTTTTAGTAATTCCCTGTAGACCACTTTTGCTTTCATTTCAGTAACCATACAACGAGGTTTCCCGTTACTTTGGTTAAATATATTTCTCTTATGAAATAATCCTAAAGATCAGATATTACTATAATTCTAATTAATTTGTGACATAATTTCATCAAGAATTTTTTGATTTGCAGCAGCGATAAATGAGACTCTTGTTTCATAACTTAGATCTGTATCCAGTGGATTCAAATTTGCATCTAACAGTAAACCTCCAGCTTCTTTTACAATTATATATCCTGCAGCAATATCTTGAATCCTGATTTTATCTCTAAAATCAATAAAAACATCCATCAAACCCCTTGCAAACAATGCCATTTCTAATGCATTAGCACCAAAATGTCTTGTATGGTTATGATTTTGAAATATTGGGTACATTCGTTTCATTAATTCATTTGACCCACCAGATGTGTTGATTCCAACAATTTTGTAAATTGGTTCTTTTTGTTGAACTCTGATTTGTTTTTCATTAAAAAATGAACCCTTATTTTTTGAAGCCCAATACATATCTCCATTTGTTAAATCTGTTATTACGCCATCTGTAATTGAACTAAGTTTATTTTCTGTTGCAAATGCCAATGAACTACAAAAAAATGGTACTCCACGTACTGCATTAGCAGAACCATCAATTGCATCCATTATGATGTAACCTTTTGGTTTATCTGATAATTCAACTCTACCACATTCTTCTCCTAACACAACACATTCAAAATTAATTTTTTTTAGATAATCTAAAACTGTTTTTTCAGCAACAATGTCAATATTTCGTGAAATATCTCCACCTGCTCCTCTTCCAAAATCACCTGCAGCATCTTCTGTACCTGCAAGATCCTTTACATTTTGATAAATTTGATTTGAAGCTTCACGAAGAATTTCTATAACTTCCATAAAAAAATAATTCTCTCTTCGTAATTTAAGTTAAGAAAATTTTTGTATTGAAAGCATAAATAACAACAAATAGGATTGTGTTTGTGAGTGGAAAAGACGAATCAATTTTTAGTAAAAGTGCTTTGATGGGAACTAAACCAGGAAAACAAATCATAAAACAAGGTTTATTCAAATCAAAAGGATTCAAACAATTTAATCATTATAAACAAGAAGCTGAAGATACATTTCCTGCATTTGCTCAAAGATTTGCAAAAAATCTTTTTGATCAAATTAACGCAGATGATTCTCCAAATACAACTCAACAACAATTTGCCGAAGAAGTTGGTTCTACAGAAATTATTTTAAATGCTTCTGAAATTGAGCCTATAAAATCTAAATTACAAGATTTTGATACTTTACATGATAGAGTTCTTAGAATTTTAAATTCAAATTTTGTTAAAATGACATTTCCTGTCTTTAATGGTCTTTTTGATGCATCTACAGATTATTTCAACGATGATAAAAGTACTACAATGAGAGAAGATATTGTTGATGGTCATATTATTGCAATTGATCTCAGCGAACCAATGGATAGAATTGTAGACAAAGATGAAGATTTAGAATATTTAGATGATTACAAATTAATGAATCCATATATTTTGAAACTTGCTAGAGAGAAAATTTCAAAAGGTGGTGAGGATGTACTCAAAGAATTTGAAGAAGGTTTCAAGCAAGCAAGAATTGGACAATATATTGATACAAAATTAAAAGATAAACCTGCAGAAATTACAGAAGAAGAGCTAGTTGAAAGTTACAAAAAATATCGCTCTGTAATGGGAACTGCTGGTAGAAACATGGCATTGAATCGTGCACCTTTGGCTGATATTTTTTACACTGGAATGGCAAAAGCAGCTGAATCTGTTGGATGTGGAAATGAAATTGAAGATAGTATTAGAGATAGAGCCGCAAAAATTCCTTCTTGGCCATTATTTTATTCATTGAAAATGAATGATGCAAAAAGTGGATTTGAAGAAACAATGAATCATAGTGAATCATATCTAAGTGACGCAAGAGACGCTCTTGAAAAATTACCTGATAAATTCTCACATACAAAGTTCTTAGAATTTCTATTTCTTACTGTTGAACACTATAATCAATTCTGGTATAAGAAATTACAAGAAGAAAATATTTGGTCAGATTTGAACAAAAATCTTCCAACTAAGTGATAAAATTGATGTGGTCTGAAAAATATCGGCCTCAGAATATTTCTGATATGGTGGGGAACGAGGAACCACGTGTAGCCATTATCAAATGGTTTGCAAAATGGAAGAAAGGTACAAACCCTCTTTTGATAGTAGGACCTCCTGGAATTGGAAAAACTACCATTGCATATCTTTTAGCTAAACAATTTGGTTACGATATGATTGGTCTTAATGCCAGTGATGTACGAAGTAAATCTAGAATTAATGAAATTCTTACACCTGTTTTAGGTAACGTTAGTGTTTTAGGAACTCCCATGATTTTTGTTGATGAGGTAGATGGTATTCATGGTCGTGGAGACTATGGTGGTGCTGCTGCACTTGTTGATATCTTAAAAAAACCAAATGTCCCAATTTTACTTGCTGCAAATTATGATGATTCAGATAAAATGAAGAGTATAAAAAAAGCCGTAACAACAATATCATTTAAAAAAATTCCACCACGTCTTCTACGTGTTTATTTGGATAATATTTTACAAAAAGAAACTGAAAAACTTAGCCCTGGTTCTTTAATCAAAGTTATTGATAAATCTAAAGGTGATATTCGTTCAATGATTAATCTCACTCAATCTTTGGTTACTGGATTTAATCCTCAAACAGAAACTTCTTTTGAAAGTATCAACATTGAAGATGGAATTAATGCATTTTTCAAAGCAAATTCAATTGACGAAGCTAGAAGCGTTTTGTATTCAATACAAATTAATCCTAGAGAAAAAATTAATGCATTTTACTCTAGTATAGTAACTAGTGATTTAGATAATGATTCACTTGCAAAATATTTAGAAGTTATTTCAAATGCTGATATGTTATTTGGAAAAATTATGAAAACTCAAAATTGGAGGTTACTACGTTATCTTAATGATATTTTAATTAATTTATATCAAAAAGATGATAGAATCAGATATTCTAAATATAATTTGTCATGGCCATTATTAAATAGAATTCGTTGGGATGGTGCAAAAATTAAATCATTATCTTCTGTAATGGCAAAAAAACTACATCTCTCTTCTAGTGCATTTGTAACACTGTGTTTGCCATATATTTTATTTTGTATTAAAAATAAAACTTTGGAATTAGAATTGGAAGAAACTTTTGGTGATATTATTGATAAGGAGATTGAATTGATACAATGAGTTGGATAAAAATCCCAATGAAATTTCCGGGAACATGTATTATTTGTAATGATAAAATTGAAATTAATGAAATTGGACTTTGGTCAAAAGGAGTTGGTGTTAAACATGAAAAATGTGCTAAGGTCAATGAATTACAATGTATTGTATGTGGCTTATCAGCTGGATGTGCACAATGTGAATTTCAAGATATTTGTGATATACCCAATGTATCTCAATTATGTATTTGCAAGAAATGTAGTGATGAAACGGATGCTTTTAGTTCATATCAAAAATCATCTAAAAAGAAATTCCCTCTTCTTAACTCATAATTTGTTAAAGTATACATGATCTATGAATTTTTGTAATAATCTAAAATTGAATCTAGATTAATATATGAAAACTTCTTGCATCAGATCATATTATGCATTCTGAAAAGATTGATGAATATACTAAAATCAATAATACTGCATTACAAGGCGGTGGCCAAGATCGCATTGGTGCTCAGCATGAGAAAGGTAAATTAACTGCTCGTGAAAGAATCAATCTTTTACTTGATGAAGGTACTTTTGTTGAAATTGATCTATTGACAACTCATCATTATCATGAATATGATATGCAGAAAAAGAAATTTTTCACTGATGGTGTAGTTGGTGGTTATGGGAATGTATCTGGACGACAAATCTTTGTTTTTGCATATGATTTCACTGTTTTAGGTGGAACATTAAGTCAGATGGGAGCTAAAAAAATTACTAAATTAATGGATCATGCATTAAAAACAGGATGTCCAATTATTGGAATTATGGATTCTGGCGGTGCTAGAATTCAAGAAGGAATTATGAGTTTAGATGGATTTGCAGATATTTTTTATCACAACCAATTAGCTTCTGGAGTAATTCCACAAATTACTGCTAGTGTTGGTCCTTCTGCAGGTGGTTCAGTATATTCACCTGCAATGACTGATTTTGTTATAATGGTTGAAAAAATTGGAAGTATGTTTGTAACTGGACCTGATGTTGTTAAAACTGTATTAGGTGAGGAAATTTCATTTGAAGAACTTGGTGGTGCCAATACACATGGTTCAAAAAGTGGTGTTGCACATTTTGTTGCTGAAAACGAATACGAATGCATGGATTATATTAAAAAATTAATTTCATTTTTACCTCAAAATAATACTGAACAACCACCTAAACTTACAACTGATGATGACCCAAACAGATTAGATCATAATTTGATTAACATAATGCCTGAAAATCCTTTGCAACCATATGACATGAAAGAAATTATTAATTCAGTTGTTGATAATCATGAATTCTTTGAAGTTCATGAATTGTTTGCACCAAATATTATAATTGGATATGGAAGACTAAATGGTAATGTTGTTGGAATTGTAGCCAATCAACCTATGCATCTTGCAGGTGCATTAGATATTGATTCATCAAATAAAGCATCACGTTTCATTAGATTTTGTGATGCATTTAATATTCCAATAATTACTTTAGTAGATACACCTGGTTACATGCCAGGTTCTAATCAGGAACATAACGGAATCATTAGACATGGAAGTAAATTACTTTATGCATATTGTGAAGCAACTGTACCAAGAATAACTTTAGTTATTGGCAAGGCATATGGTGGCGCATACATTGCAATGGGAAGTAAGAATCTTAGAACTGATGTAAATTATGCCTGGCCAACTGCCAAATGTGCTGTTTTAGGTGGTGAAGCAGCTATAAAAATTATGAATAGAAAAGAACTTGCTTCTTCTGATGACCCTGAATCACTTAAACAAGAACTCATAGATGAATTTGCACAAAAATTTGAAAACCCTTACGTTGCTGCATCTCATGGAACTGTTGATAATGTAATTGATCCTGCTGAAACCAGACCTATGTTGATTAAAGCACTTGAAATGCTTGCGAACAAAAGAGAAAAACAATTACCTAGAAAACATGGCAATATCAATTTGTGATTCAATATGATTGAGAAAGTACTTATCGCTAACAGAGGAGAAATTGCTTTACGTGTAATTCGAACTTGTAAAGCACTTGGAATTAAAACAGTTGCTGTATATTCTGATGAAGATATAAATTCAATGCATGTAAAACAAGCAACTGAAGCATACCATATTGGTGAGGCATCTCCTGCAAAATCATATCTTAATCAAGAAAAAATTTTAGATGTAATGTTGTCATCTGGTGCAGATTCAGTTCATCCAGGTTATGGTTTTCTTTCTGAAAATGATGATTTTGCAAGACTTTGTGAAAAAAATAAAATTATTTTCATTGGTCCTTCTGCAGATTCTATGAATCTTTGTGGTGATAAAATGAAATGTAAAGCTGCAATGTTAAAAGCTGAAGTTCCAACTGTACCTGGAAGTCCAGGTCTAGTAAAAGATGCAGATGATGCAGAAAAAATTGCTAATGACATTGGCTATCCTGTAATGCTAAAATCTGTTTTTGGTGGAGGAGGTCGTGGAATTAGAATTGTAACTAATGATAAAGAATTACGTGATGGTTATGAATCTGTAACTGGAGAATCAATTGCAGCAGTAGGTAAATCTGCAATATTAGTTGAAAAATTCTTAGAAAAAACACGACATATTGAATACCAATTTGCTAGAGATACACAAGGTAATGCTGTTCATATCTTTGAAAGAGAATGTTCTATTCAAAGACGTAATCAAAAATTAATTGAACAAACTCCTTCTCCAATTGTTGATGAAGAAACTAGGGCACGTGTAGGTGAATCAGTTGTTAATGCTTCACATGCAGTTGATTATACTAATTTAGGTACTGCTGAATTCTTAAGAGCCGATAATGGTGAGTTTTATTTTATTGAAATTAATGCTAGATTACAAGTAGAACATCCTATTACTGAATTTGTATCGGGACTAGATTTAGTTAAATTACAATTAGATATTGCTAACGGTGAACCAATTCCTTTCAAACAAAATGATCTAAAAATGAATGGATATGCAATTGAATGTAGAATAAATGCTGAAGACACATTCATGGAT
This sequence comes from uncultured Candidatus Nitrosopumilus sp., assembly GCA_905616385.1. GTDB lineage: Archaea > Thermoproteota > Nitrososphaeria > Nitrososphaerales > Nitrosopumilaceae > Nitrosopumilus. The sequence goes on from CAJQSS010000038.1 coordinate 14,658, forward strand.
TTTGCTCCTTCTACTGGCCCTGTTCCTGATGTAACAATTCCTGCAGGACCAAGTGTTAGATGTGATACCTATCTTTATCCTGGCTGTACAGTTTCCCCATATTATGACTCACTTATGGCAAAACTTGTGACATGGGGTCAAACATTTGAAGAATCTAGAACTAGAATGCTTTCTGCATTAAATGATTTTTACATTCAAGGTGTTGAAACATCAATTCCTTTGTATAAAACCATCTTAAGTTCTGATGAATACAAAAACGGTGATCTTTCTACTGATTTCTTGAAACGCTATGATATGATTGATAGATTAGCAAAAGATCTTAAAATTGAAAAAGAAAATAAAACCGAGGCAGCTTTGGCAGCAGTGATAATTCATTCTGAATACTTTAAGAGTCGTCTACAAAATACTACTAGCCATAACTCACACTGGAAAGATAAACTGGATTGATAATATGACAAATTACAAAATACAAGATATTGAAAAATCTTTTGATGGAAAAGTTGTAGAAAATCTTGGAAATAATGATTATGTAATTAAAATTAATGACACTGAACATAAATTAAAAATTATTAGTATGAGTTCAAATGGAATTGAATTTATTTTAAATCAACAATATCATAAAGCAAAATATCTTGAACAATCAACAAATGAAATGAATATTGTAATTGATAATGTACCAATGACTATTAACTTGCATACTCATTTTGATAAAATTGTTTACAAAAATTCTGGTGGTGGTGGTTCTGGTACAACACAAAAAGCACTAAAGAGTCAAATTCCTGGAAAAGTAGTTTCAATTTCAGTTACACATGGTGATTCTGTTAGGAAAGGCGATGTTGTTTGTACTTTAGAATCTATGAAAATGCAGGTTACAGTTAAAGCACACAAAGATGGAGTTGTACGTAATATCAAAGCTAAAGAAACTGGAATTGTTGCTAAAGGCGATATAATTGCTGATATAGAATAAAAAAATTATTTATTTTAAAAAATTCTTAATTTCTTCATAATTTGGTTCTTTTAATGGATCTTCTGAAACCCATTTGTAACCAATTTTTCCATCTTCCATAATTATGAATACTGAACGTTTTGCAGCATTGTAATCTTTAATGTGAAGTAAATCTTTAAGCAAAATATCATACTCTTTGATTGTCTTGCTGGTATAATCTCCTAATAATGGGAAATTGAAGTTATGTTTTTCTGAAAATGCTTTGTTTGCAAAAGGTCCATCATTACTAATTGAAATTATTTGTGCACCCATATCTGATATTTCTTGCCATGAATCTCTAAAAGTGCATAATTCAACTTCACATACTGGTGAACTAGCAGCAACTATGAATGATAATACAATTTTTTTGCCCTTAAATTCATCCAAAGTCCTCATTTTCAATTCTGTATCTGGAAGTTCGAAATCTGGTGCAAGATCGCCTACATTTAGTGCCATGATCGGACTTTATCATTATCCTATTAATTACTTTACAAAAATAATTTTTGTAAAAACTTGATCGAAAAAACGAAGCATACCTTATTATACAAAAGTTAGAAATGCAAACTAAATTGGTCGGAGAAATAGCGGGCAATTACAGCACCGTAGTATTGATGTTTGGATTTGCCATTGTTGCAATGGCACCTGCACTATTAATTTCACGTATGATTTCACCTCGTAAAAAAAGTAATCCTGTAAAATTTTTGCCGATGGAATGTGGACAAGTTCCTAGTGGTGAAGGAAGAACTCATTTTATGATGCAGTATTATCCGTACATTTTGATGTTTGTCATTTTTGATGTTGTAGCAATTTTCCTATATGCTTGGGGTAGTGCTCTTTTAGAACTTCCAAAGAGTGCAACTTTACCTATGTTGGGATTTTTGGCAATAATGTTTGGTGCAATGTCATTTGCACTTTATCAATCAGGGAGACGAAGAATATGGTAGTTATTTATAGAAATAATGTTGATGGGGGTTGGGAATAAAATTGCTTAAAGATTTAGTAACACCAGAAAATGCAAATGTCTTCATTGGAAAACTGGGAGATATTTTAGAAAAAGCAATTGACAAACCATTGGGCTATGCTATCAATTGGGGTAGAATTTGGTCACTCTGGCCTGTGCATATTGAAACAGCTTGTTGTAGTGTTGAGTTTGGTGCAGCATCAAGTCCTAGATATGATGTTGAAAGATTTGGTATCATTGAAGCATTTGGTTCACTTAGACAATGTGATCTAATTGTTGTTCAAGGAACTATCACACGAAAAATGGCTCCACGTCTTAGATTAGTTTATGATCAAATGCCAGAACCAAAGTATGTGATTGCTATGGGAGCTTGTGCAATTACTGGAGGATTGTATTTTGATTCATACAATGTACTTCCAGGAATTGATGGAGTTCTTCCAGTTGATGTATATGTTCCAGGTTGTCCACCTAGACCTGAAACTCTTATCCAAGGATGTATTTTGTTGCAAGAAAAAATTAAGAGAATGAAGGCTAGGAAGTTTGTATAATGAGTACCGATACAAAACAAGTTATTGCTGAAGAAAAACCTGCTGAAGCAAAACCTGCTGAAGCAAAACCTACTGAAGAAAAACCTGCTGAAGAAAAACCTGCTGAAGAAAAACCTGTAGCAAAACCTGTAGCAAAACCTGTAGCAAAACCTGTAGCAAAACCTGTAGCAAAACCAGTAGCAAAATCATGGGTAAAACCTGTAGCAAAACCTATAGAATTACCTGCATTTGAAAAGAGTATTTCTGATAAAGTTGTTGAAAAATTTGGTGATAAAATTCAAGTTGAATTTGTTAAAGAAAATAGAGTTGGAATTAAAGTTGATAAAGAAAATATTCATGATGTAGCCGAATTCATTCGTGATGGGCTAAATTATGATCATGTAGAATCTGTTTCAGGTGTAGATTATCCACAAGATAAAGAAATTGAAGTTGTTTACCATATTGGATCTTATTCTGATTCATCCTTAGCAAAACAACTTCTTGTTTTAGCAACTAGAGCAGTAAGAGAAGAAAACCCAATTCCTGGAAAAGATGCAACAAAATTGCCTACTCTTAGAGATATATTTTACAGTGTAGAATTTCATGAAAGAGAGGTTTTTGAAATGTTTGGAGTTTACTTTACTGGTCACCCTGATAATAGACGATTACTCTTGCCTGAAGATTGGGCCGATTTACCTCCTCTTAGAAAGGACTTTGCAATAAAGGGACGATAGAGATGACTAACGAATTACCTCCTGGATTAGCAATCCAAAAAGTTGATGAGAGAATCATGACTCTCAATGTTGGACCTCAACACCCTGGTTCTGGACATATGAGAATTATTGTACAAATTGATGGTGATTACATTGTTGCATGTGATCCTGATCCTGGATATGTACATCGTGGAGAAGAAAAAATGGCTGAATATCGAAATTATATTACAAATATTCCTCATTTAGAAAGACCTGTAATTCATGATTCTTGTAATATACTTTATCCATATGTCTTAGGTGTAGAAGAACTACTTGGCATTGAAGTTCCAGAACGTGCAAAATATGTTCGAGTTATTTGTGCAGAATTAAATCGTTGTATCTATATTATGTATTGGCTTGCCATCTATGGTATTTTCTTAGGTCACTCTACAATGTTTATGTGGCCAGCAGGTGATCGTGAACTCTTGATTGATCTTATGGAAAAAATTAGTGGTGCAAGAGTAACACATGCACATTTTGTTCCAGGTGGAGTTAGAAATGATTTACCTCCAAACTTTGAAGAAGTATGTTTGCGTCAAATAAATTACTTTGAAAAACGTATCAAAGAATATGCTGCAGTATTTTATGATAATCCAATTTTAATTTCAAGAACAGAAAATACTGGAGTTCTTTCTCGTGAAGACGCAATTAGACTTGGAACAACTGGTTCTGTACTTCGTGCAAGTGGAGTTGATTATGATCTTAGAATAAAGGAACCTTATGATGTCTATGAAGAATTAGATGTTCATAGTCCTGTGATGAAAGAAGGAGATTCTTATGCACGATCTAAAATCCCATGGCTTGACATGTTGGAAAGTTGTAATATAATTAAACAAGCATTACAAAAAATGCCAAAATCTGGTTCTGTTAGAGTAAAACTAAAACCAAATCCAAAAGGAAAAGGATTTGATTCAGTATACAAACGTGTAGAATCTGGTAGAGGCTCTTTAGGATGTCATATTGTTTCTGATGGTAAAGTTGAACCATACAGACTAAAACTAAGTGTTCCTTCCTTTAGAAATCTAATTGCATTACCATATCTTCTAAAAGGTGAAAAGCTTGGTAACATGCCATCTGTTTATTGGAGTCTTAATTATTGGCCAGTGGAGGCAGACCGATAAATGTCTGTTATTGCACCTGATTTCAAACTTAGTGGATTCATTAAATCTTTAATCACTGATATTGTTTGGGCTCTTCTGATAATGTCATTAATTGGTATCCCTGCAATTATGATGATTTTATTTTTTGTTCCAATGCCAGTTATTGATGGAGAATTACTTACACCATTTCTTGCATTTACGTATATAGCGGATCCTTCACGTACACTTCCACTTGTTCAAGCATTCATGGAAACAGACATGTTTAAGATAATGGCATTTCCTGGATTTGGTTTTGCAGCATTATTAGCTGCTGGAACAATTTTTGTTGAAAGAAAAATGCTTGCAAAATTACAATTAAGAGTTGGTCCTTTTTACTGTGGTAAATTTGAAGGAATTTTACAATTAATGGGTGATGGTTTAAAATTAATTTCAAAAGAAATTATTATTCCTGCAAAAGCTGATAAACCTATTTTCTGGGCAGCGCCTGTTCTTTTTGTAGCGTCAGCTGCAGCATTTGTTGCATTAATTCCTGTTGCCCCTGGTTGGGTAGTTGCAGATGTAGATATGGGACTACTTGCTGTCTTTGCAGTTATAGGATTTTTCCCAATTGTTACAATTCTTTCTGCATGGTCTGCAAATAGTAAATTCCCATTCATTGGAGGAATTAGAGCATTATTCCAAATGGTTTCATTTGAAATTCCATTAATCTTATCTTTGTTAGGAGTTGTAATGGTTACTGGAACTCTTAATTTATCTGAAATTGCTGCAAGTCAATCTAGTTTCCCATGGATTCTATTTTTACCAGTTGGAGCAATTGTATTTTTCATTACAATGCTTGCAGAATTAGAAAGAATTCCATTTGATTTACCTGAAGCAGAAAGTGAAATTGTTGCTGGATGGTTAACTGAGTTATCTGGAATGATGTATGGACTTGTTCAATTAGGAACATATCTCAAACTTTACGCATTTGCAGCATTGTTTACTGTATTGTTTCTTGGTGGTTGGAATGGTCCAATGATAGTACCTCCATTACCAATGGAAATTGCTACTCATGGATTGGAAATGGGTCCAATTACAGTAAAAATAGGTGGATTGGAATCATTATTTACTCAATTAATTACTCAAGAAATGCTTAATGGAACTTTGATGTTTGTTCTAAAGACAGTTGGTGTTATTTTCTTCATCTTATTACCTAGAGGTGTATTTCCAAGAATTAGAGTTGATATGCTACTAAATCTTGGTTGGCATAAATTGATCGGACTTGCATTCGTTAACATCTTTATTGCACTAGGCTTGGTTTATGCTGGAGTGCTAGGACCAGGAGGTTTACAATGACAAATACTGCTACAGGTATCATTCGTGCACTAAATTCTGGAATTAAACATATTGCAACAAAACGATTTACTCTTCGTTATCCTGAAGAGAAACTAAAATTTGTAGGTGATGGCTATCAATATGACCCTGCTACAGGTGTTGGAATTGCTGGATTAAAGGGACGCCACATGCTATTTCATGATCACTGTACTGGATGTCAATTATGTTCTATTGCATGTGAGGGTGTTGCTGAAGCAATTGCTATGGTAAAAGTTCCAGAAGAACAAAAACAAAATAAAAAATCTATTATGCCTCAAATTGATTATGGAAAATGTGTCTTTTGTGGTTTATGTGTTGACGCATGTCCATTTTATGCACTTTACATGACTAATGATTATGAATTATCTTCTTTTACCAAAGAAGGTTTGATCTATACTCCTGCACAACTTCAAGTTAAACCATATGTTGCACAGGACAGTGAAATCATAATTACTAAATGGGGAGCAACACATGGCTGATGCTGCATTTCTTGCTCTAACCGTAATTACAATTGGTTCTGCAATTGCAGCACTTGAAATGAGATCATTGATTTATGGTTCCATTGCATTAATGGGAACTCTTGGTGGTATTGCTGGATTTTTCTTTTTACTTGATGCACCATTTGTTGCATTGTTTCAATTAGCAGTTTATGTTGGTTCAATTGCTGTTTTGATTCTATTTACTGTAATGCTTGTAAAACGAGAACTTATCTTTAAAAAGATTGAAGATAGAAGAAGAAAGTTTGCCGGAATTGGTTTGATGTTAATTATTATGGTATCTTTAGGTGCTGTGTTCTTAGATTCTGGAATTAAAACAATAACTACTGATGAACCACCAGTTGATTTTAGAGATATTGGTACTAACTTTGTAACTTATTATTGGCCTGCATTAATTTTGATGGGTTTAATTTTAGCCGGTTCAGTAACTGGTGCACTAGTTCTAGCTAGAAGGGAAGATGTGGAAAATGACCAACGAGCTAGTTGATTTTACATTAGTTTCTGTTGCCTTATTGGCAATAGGAATTTACGGACTAGCAGTAAAACGTAATTTCATTCGAATGTTATTTGCAGTTGAAATTATTATCAATGCAGCAAATCTTAATCTTGTAGCATTTGGTAGATTCTTGCCTCATGCTGGTGGTCAAACTTTAGCATTATTCTCAATAGCAATTGCTGCAGCAGAAGTAGCTGTAGGATTATCGTTAATTATTGTAGCATACCGTATGTATCAAAATGTCGATATTGCTGACTTCAGGAGCTTGAAGGGATAATGGAATATGCACTATTACAGGCAGTTTTCCTGCCATTACTACTGTCTCCAGTAGCATATATTCTTGGAAGAAAATTAGGTCCTACTCCAGCAATGTGGTTTACATTTGCAATTTTACTTTACACTACAATTCTTGTAATTAATGCAGCCCTTTCTGGAACAGTAGAGGAACATTATCCATGGACAGAACAATTCGGAGAATTTGGTTTCTTGTTAGATGGACTTGCATCACCATTTGCAATTATGATTTACGTACTATCTACAATCTTGGCAATCTACTCTAAGCCATACATGATTCATAAATTCCATGAACAATTTGAAGAAGAACAAAAAATTAACACTTCTACAAATGGTCAAA
>CAJQSS010000039.1 GCA_905616385.1 uncultured Candidatus Nitrosopumilus sp.
AATTTGAACAAATACATTTTCATCAGAAAATTCAGGCATGTATATTTTATAATATCCGATACCTACTCCTGAAAATTCTAATTTTGATTCAATAGAATTTGATTCTTTTAATAATGTTGAATCATGATTTTTTTCTGTTTCATTAAAGATAACTGATACCCAAATCATTCCAATGATTACCATCATTAATCCAATTTTGAATACTGATACCTTCATTTTATTATCTGGCAAATTATTTGACTAATAAAATAAACTAAAGGGCTCGGAGGGCTTCGATCCCTCGACCTAGCGGTTCGAAGCCGCTCGCACTATCCAGGCTGTGCAACGAGTCCAAACAATTAACATTTTAACAGGCCTAAATATCTGTCTAGGTACTTTGAAAGTTTCAAAAAAAGTTATGGGAGTTGAATATGCAATTAGAGATATTGTTTTAGCTGCACGTAAAGTTGAACAAACAGGCATGAAGGTAGATTATCTCAATATTGGTGATCCTGTACAATTTGGATTTCAACCTCCTGATAATGTAAAACAAGCATTAATTGATTCTATCAAAAATGGTGAAAATTATTATTCTACGTCTGAAGGTCTTTTAGAATTACGAGAAGAGATTGCAAAAAAAGAAAATGCAAAAGGACTTGCAATAACTGCTGATGATGTTTTAATTACAAATGGTGTTTCTGAAGGACTTGATATGGTGATCTCTTCAATTGTAGAAGAAGGTGATGAAGTACTTTTACCTGGACCTTATTATCCTCCATATGCTTCGTATGTAAGATTACACGGAGGACTTCCTGTAGAATTTTCAGTTGACTTGAATAATTCTACACCTGATTTTGATGATATTAAATCCAAAATTACTTCTAAAACTATTGCAATCTGTTTGATTAGTCCAAATAATCCAACTGGTGTTGTATTTAATGAAAATGCACTCAAAGAATTAGTAGATATTGCTAATGAACATAATCTCTACATTATTTGTGATGAGATTTATGATCAAATAATTTTTGATGATAAATTTGTAGGAATTGGAAAAGTTGCAGGTGATTCTCCTGTAATTATTCTGAATGGATTTTCTAAAGTTCATTTAATGTCGGGCTGGAGAATTGGTTACATTGCATTTAATCGCTCACCTCAACTTGAAGCATTACGTGAACATCTTCCTAAGCTTGCAAGAGTAAGAATTGCAACTAGTCTTCCAGTACAACATGCAGCTTTAGAATCATTACGTGGACCTCAAAATTATATCAATGATTTTGTTTCAGAAATGAAAAAACATCGAGATTTAGTTGTAAAACGTCTTAATGAAATGCCTGGACTGTCTTGTTCTAACCCTAAAGGTGCATTTTATGCATTTCCAAAAATTGAAAATAATAGATTTGGTAGCGATAAAGAATTTGTTACAAAATTATTAGAATCAAAAGGAGTACTAACTGTTCACGGTTCTGGATTTGGAGAACAATATGGAAGTGGACATTTCAGACTTGTTTATCTTCCAAGTATTGAAATATTAAATTCTGCAATGAATAAAATTGAAGAATTTGTTAGTCAATAATTCCATTTTGAATATTTTTGTGGAATTATTTCTATAATACAATCAGTATCTTCAAGTAACTCTTTTGCTGATTTATTTTCTAATGTTTTAAAATATTTTAAAAGTATTTTTTTTGCAATTATTTTTACTTTGGGTATTTCTAAAATAATATTGGCAATTCCTTGTCCCATTACTCCATAAATATCTGGAGCATTTACTCCTACATCAACACAAAATGATACACGATTATTTTTTTGAATATTTTTAATTTTTTGATTTCTAGTATTTGTTCCTATGTAGATTTTTTTCCCACTATACCTATACCATACAGGCGTAATATGTGGAAAATTATTTTTATCAATAGTAGATAATCTTAAAATTTTTTGTGTTTTTAGAAATTCATCTCTTTTGTTCATATTTTCTAAATCCTAATACTACCATAAAAATCCCAAATGCTAGCATTCCAATTGATACTTTTTCGTTTGTAATGTCCCCATTAAATAAAAAATCTTCTACAAATTCTGGACCCCATATCAATAATTGTTGAATTAAAACTATTGTTGCCATTACACAAAACATCAAACCAATTGCTGTATACCAATTTTTACCCCTTCTTTGATATTCGTGACTCATGATTAATGAAAAAACAGACTTAGATGATTTTAATGCCTGGATTTTTTATTTTATTTCTAATCATTGCATTAAGTAACAATGGTGTAGACATTTCTGCAAGATATGATAACTCTATTGGTCCTAAGTAAATTGATCTTAATCCTTTGATTTCATCAATTAAGCCATTTACAACTTGAACTGATTCATTATCATCTCCACAAACAAATATGTCGTAATCTAATTCTAGTGTAGGATTAATCAATTTCTTCTCAGAAATTACATGAAATGCTGATACCAATTTTGATTTATCTTTCATGTGATTTGATACGAGTTTGTATGAAAATGGTTTATTATCTTTAATTGAAACACATTCGAAACCAACATCTGTTTTTGTCATTGGTACAATTGGAGATACAACAACACAGGTATCTTTAATTTCAGATAAAATTCCAGAACACACTGAATCAATATTTTCATATGGAATTGATAAAATTAAGACATCACTATCTTTTGCAACTGAAATATTATCATTTCCAGAGATTGTACCTTTAATTTCTCCAAACGATTCTTTAGCCATATTTGTATATTCTACTGCTGATTCTGATGCTCTTGCAGCATCTCTTGAACCAATTATAATATCATGATTTTGTGACCATCTCAATGCAAAACCTTTTCCCATTCCTCCTGTTCCACCAATAATTCCAACTTTCATAATTTACAGCCTGACAATGTTATTATTATCTCTATTTGAACTGCGATCATTATGGGTCAAATAATTTTCCTTAGACATGGCCAAGCAAAAAATAATACTGACAGGATTTTAGCTGGTAGAACTCCAGGTGTTCCATTAACTGATACAGGAATTAAGCAAGCAGAACAAACTGGTAAATTACTTGAAGATATGAATATTTCTGCAATTTATTCAAGTCCCATTCAAAGAGCAAAACATACTGCTGAAATTGTTGGAGAACATAATTCTGTTGATGTTATAATTGATGATCGTTTAATTGAACTTGATATGGGTAAATTTACTGGTGTTCCCTATGATGAGATTTTTAGTAGTCATGGTAACGTCTTTATGAAATTCTATAATGGAGAATTGGAAATTGCTCATAATGGTGTAGAAACTTTTGCTGATGTTAAAAAGAGAGTTTTAGGAATAGTTGATCATGTGATTGAGAAACATCCAGATGAAAATGTTGTTTTAGTTACTCATATGGATCCAATCAAAGCAATGCTTTCAACAATAGTTGATTTATCCCCAACCAATCTCTTTGAACTAATAATTGCTAATGCGTCACTTAATATTTTTAGAGAACAAGATCATAAATTTTCTCTTTCTGGAATTAATGTAATGCATCCTTCCAGATTCGATCAGAACTGGTAGCTAATAATCTTGAAAACCCTTATAAAGAATTTGAAGTCGAAATCAAATAATCGCTAATGAAGTTCATATTTGGATTCTTACTGATAATGGCAGTTTTGGTAGCACTTCCAGCTGTAGACTTTGTATTTGCAGCAGGTGATGAGCCTGGTAAATATCTTGATCGTAGAGTAGTCATTTGGAATTTATTTTACAAGATGATGACTGTTGCATTTATTGTTGGTTCAGTAGTTTCTGGTACTATTATCTGGCAAGTTTGGAGATTTAGAGAATCTCATCCAAAAGCAAAACCAACTAGTTATGAAGGAACTGACTGGTAGATATGTCTGGACACTCTAATTGGCCTGAATGGATTTACGTTGCTGTAGTTATTGCATTAATGGCATGGGTTGGTGCAGAAGCATGGGAAACTGAAAGACTAATTGAACATGTACCTGAAGATGCTAAAATAATTATTGTAACAGGTCAGCAGTGGTTCTGGACTTTTGAACATGAAGATGGAACAAAAGAAATTGGTGAACTACATGTTGAAGTTGGAAAAGCCTACAAATTTGAAGTAGTTTCAAAAGATGTTAATCATTCTTTTAATATTCACGATTATGTTGTTTTAATGGATGCAATTCCTGGTAGAGTTAACACTGTATGGTTTGCACCAGATAAAGTTGGTGAACATGATATTCAATGTAGAGAATATTGTGGATTAATTCACTATAACATGAGAGGAACACTCTATGTCACGGAGCCATCATCTTGATAACGCTTTTATCACAAATTATTATCGGGGAAATTAACTAATGACTCTAGAATTACAAAAACCCCGTCCTATTTGGCAAATAATGTTTTCAACACATCACACTGATGTTGGATTACTTTACCTAATCACTTCTCTTACATTCTTATTCTTAGGTGGTTCACTAGCACTTGGAATTAGAGCTGAATTATTCTTACCAGGATCTCAAATCATTGCAGATTCAATGACGTTTAATAGAATTTTTACTGTTCACGGAACAACATTAATTTTCTTATTCATTATTCCATTTGCATCAGCTGTTGGTAACTACTACGTTCCAATTATGGTTAGATACAAGGATATGGCATATCCAAAACTTAACGCAATCGCATTTTGGATGATTCCTCCAGCAGGTGTATTAATTTGGTTAGGATTTGCAGACTTTACATGGTATGCAACACCGCCATATTCTATCATTAGTGCTCCAGGGCCTGCAGCAGATATGTGGATCTTTGGATTAAAGATTTTAGGCGTATCTTCAGTATTGGGTGCTCTAAACTTTGTTGTTACCATTCTAAAATGTAAACATCCAGACATGTCAATTGGACAAATTCCGTTGCTTGCATGGTCTTTCTTATCTACCTCATTAATCATTATAGTTGCAATCCCAACATTTGCTGCAGCATTGTTAATGTTGTTAACTGATAGACTTGGTGTAAGTGGATTTTTCAATCCAGCACTGGGTGGTGACCCAATTGCATATGCACACTTGTTTTGGTTTACATTCCATCCTGAAGTCTATGTGTTGGTAATTCCAGCAATTGGAATGATGTATGAAATTATTCCAAGATTTTCAAGAAAACCAATTTACAGTTACAATTCTGGAGTCTTTGCATTTGTCATGTTATCCATTGTAGGTTTCTCATCATGGGCACATCACATGTACGCAACTGGAATGTCATTTACTGAAAAAACAGTCTTTATGGTTGGAACTTTAGCTGCAGTCCCAGCATCTGCAATGCACGTGTTTAACTTTATTGCAACAATGTGGAATGGTAGAATTAAATTTTCAACACCAATGATGTGGGCTGTTGGGGGAATTGCATTATTTTTCTCTGCAGGTGCAGGTGGTGTAGTTAACAGTGCAATGCCATTAGACTTTACAACACACGATACCTATTGGGTAGTTGGACACTTCCATCTCTTTGTTATGGGTACTATTGCATTTGGTTCAATTGGTTATCTCTACTACATGTTCCCATATGTTACAGGTAGAATGTACAATGAAACATTAGGTAAGATTCACTTTGTAATGGCTTTCATTGGAACTGTTCTAGTATTCTTTACACAACACGTACTTGGTTTGTATGGAATGCCAAGAAGAATTTATGATTATCCGCCAATACCAGAATGGATTGCAATGAATCAAATAGCAACAGTAGGTGCAATGATTATTGGAATCAGTATGGCAATATTCTTAGCAAATATGATTTACAGTGCTGGAAAAGGTAAACCTGCAGATACAGATGATCCATTTGGTCTTGGAGGCAAATATTACTATCCATTTGAGGCAAAGAACCCATCACATTAGGAGATAAATGAAATGAGTCAAAATAATTCCCAAAATGTTTACAGAACATCACCTGCTAGAGTTGGTAAAATGATGGCCATTATGTTGGGCATTTGTCTAATTGGTGGAATAATCTTCTTTTCAATGTGGGATTATTGGACTTCAATGCCTCCACCAGTTGTTGCAATGATGGCAGGAGAAAAAACTCATGCAGGACCTACAGAAGCAACTGGACAAACAATTACACAAGATCTTCAATTTATAGAATCTCCCGACTTTAGGAATCTAGCGTTTAACGCGTTACCTGGCGAAGATGGGAATAATCCAACAATCAACATGAGTGTCGGTGACAAAGTTGTGTTTAATGTTGTAAATGATGGTATGTCATTTCATGCATTTGGTGTTACACAAGATACTGAAGGTTTTGCTGGAATAATTCCCGGTAGTGAAGTTGCAGCCCCAACAAATCCATTAAAACCAGCAGAGTTTGGTACTGCTGAATTTATTGCAGGTGAAGAAGGAATTTACTATTACATTTGTACAGTTCCTGGACATAGAGCACAAGGAATGGTTGGAGAAATTGTTGTATCTGGTTCTAGTGGACCAGCAGCTGCAGCACCACCAACTGGTATATCTCATGAATTTGAATTTGATTTTATAGAATCAGCAGATTTTAGAACTTTAGCATTTAATGCATTACCTGGAGAAGAAGGACATAATCCTGATGTTACTGTAAACTCTGGTGATGAAGTAACAATTACTACAAACAATGCTGGAATGTCATTTCATGCATTTGGTGTAGTTTCAAATCCTGATGACTTTAACAGTGTTATTTTTGATTCAGCAATTGCAGCTGCAACAAACCCACTAAAACCTGGTGAGTCTGGTAGTACAACATTTACTGCTGGTGCACCTGGAACTTACTATTACATTTGTACTGTTCCTGGACATGCATTACAAGGAATGATGGGTAATTTCCTCGTAGAATAATATTGGCAATTCAATATCTTGCATTAACAACTTTGGTAGTTTTGTATTCATTGATGTTTATTGGTGGATATATTTCCGCATCTGGACTTGGATTGACTTGTCCTGAATGGCCCCAGTGTCCAAATGGTATGATGCCTTCAGCTGAATATTTTGTTGAATGGACTCATAGATTAGTTGCAGCAACTGTTGGAGTCTTAGTGATTTCTACAATGGTAGCTAGCATTATTCATAAAAATTCAGATTTAAAAATTAAGATTACAAGTTCCCTAGCAACTGGATTAGTAATTACACAAATTACTTTAGGTGCTTTGGTAATTGATTTAAAATTACATGCAGTTTTAGTTTCAATTCATTTAGGTATTGGAATATTTTTGTTTTCAATGGTATTGCTAACTACTTTGTTTGCATTCCGTATAGCAAAAATGCCATTAAAGGCTAAGATTTAGATTTTTTAAAAAACCCTGGTAGGTAAATGTATCCAATAATACCTGCAAATATTAATGCCCCAATTGTAATTGCAGCAATAAAAATTACTCCAAATGGACTTTGAGTTCCCATGTTAAAGGTATAGGTTAGTGTCCCTTTGGTTCCATCCATATCATACAAATCAATTAACACAATATGGTTTCCTTGGTTTTTCCAAATATAATCAATATCCCAATGTCCTGCTTTGATTGTTGTTGGTGGAATTGCATTTACTTGTTGATCGTTATAGAAAACTCTAATTCCCATTGTAAAACTATCTACTTCTTCAAAGTCTGCATCAGTTACTCTAACTAACAATTGTGATGGTTCATCAATTTGTGGAAATTCAGGTGTTGTGGCTACTTGTACTCTGTACCCTCCATAGAATTCTTCTGCAGAATTAAACAGTGAATGAGCATATGCTGTATTGACTATTGAAACAGATGAAAATAATATTATGAAAATTAATAATGTTGATCGCACTTTATTCATTATACTATAATTATCTGTGGATGAATATATTGTAAATCAATTTCTCTCAAAAAAATCTTCAAAACCTTTAAATCCTTATTGCCAAGAAACCCAAATGTTGACCCTCGTTAGAAAATCAATCGATATTAAAACACCAGTTGACAATGTTTTTACATATTTTGCAAGACCAGAACATGTTTCTGATCAAATCAAAAATGACACTGTTGGAATGACAGTAGTTCCACTGGATATCAAAGAAGGAATGGGTGTTGGTACAACTTTTAGAATTATCGGTGACTTTAGCGGGAAACGTTTAGAGTGGGATTGTGAAACAACTGAATTTGTCAGAAATGAGAAAATTGTTGCTAAGCAAATTAAAGGTCCATTCAAGAGGTGGGAAATCACTAATGAATTTGAATCATTAGGTGATAATCTTACAAGAATAACCATGTCAGTAGATTATAAAATGCCATTTGGTCCACTAGGAGCAATTTTGGATAAAGCAAAATTTGCAAAATCTGCTGATAAAGGAATGGAAACTGCACTTTACAATGTTAGAGGACTACTTGAAGGAAATGGTTCAATTCCAGTATACATTACACTAGATGCATACCAAAAACTTCTTGCAGAAAAGAAAAAGATGAACAATGTCCCAGTTTCAACTGCACTTACAGCAATTTTAGAAAAGTACAGTGAAATGGAAGCTAAAGCACAAAATTAAATTTTCATTCATTTTAAAATCTCAAGATTAATAACAACTCTAGACTTTTTTATTTTGTTGGGTTTATGGCGCAGCCAGGTAGCGCACCGGACTCTTAATCCGGTTGTCGAGGGTCCGAATCCCTCTAGACCCGCTTTTAATTATTTAATTTTTTAAATCAAGAATAAAAATTATAATTTTTTCAATAAAGTAAACCTTGTTTGATCTTGTCCATAATCTTCATGCAAGTCTACATCACTAACAAATTTTATTTTATAGCCCAACCATTTTTCTCCCATATTACGAAATTTATGATTTTCATCAATTTGTTTTTCAGTTTTTTCATATTTCTCACAATGCATTATCCATCTTTTAGATACTCTAAACATCTCTGCAATTCCTTTTTCTAACACATCATCATCTAGATAATTCATTAATCCATGTGTAAATATAAAATCTATTGAGGAATCCTCAAATGGTAATTTAGTTATGTCTCCTTTTTGAAAATTTGCACTTGATAATTTTTCTTTTGCAATTTCTAATGCATGTTCATTTAGATCAATACCATGTAATTGAAATGAATCAGAAAATAATCTCAAGTCAATTCCTGTTCCACAACCTATTTCTAAAATACTCTGCACACCTGGTAAAGAACTGGCTAAATCTCTAACATATTTTGAAAATTCTTCATTATACCTTGATTCATTTTCATCAGCATATTTTTTCCAAAATTCTTCATTATATTGCATATAATTTTTTAATTAAAGCTGTATTTGTTATTATTTCTCTTTTCTAGTGTTGACATTTACATGGAATAAGTTTTGTATCAAAAGTACAATCATGTGGCCCATCTGATTTTCCTTGTGTTGGGATATTTTTCATACAATCATTATGACGTCCCTTTCTACAAAACCAGCAAATTTCTGGTGTATCTCCAGTTGCGCATAAATCCATAATTTTTACTACTTTTTCTGGGTAAAAAAGTTCTTTGAAATTAAATAAATGTCAACCATGGGAGAAATCTTTCATCTTTACCCATTACTACATCTGTAAATGATTTTTGTAATGCTTTAGTTATACTACCCATTTTCCCTGTTCCAATTTTGACTTTATCTATTTGTGTAACAGATTTTACTTCAGCAGCAGTACCTGTCATAAAGATTTCATCTGCATTATAGAGATCATCTCTTTCTAAATCTCGTTCAATTACAAATCCACTATTTTCTTCAATAATTTGTATAATGCTATCTCTTGTAATTCCTTCTAGTCCTCCTGCTGAAAGTGGTGGTGTTTGAATAATATCATCTTTTATTATGAAAATATTTTCAGCACTACCTTCTGCAACTTTTCCTTGTGAGTTTAACATAATTGCTTCATCATATCCATTATCCAATGCTTCCATTCTTGCTAAAGCTGCATTTGCATAGTTTGATGCTGCCTTTGCTTGCATTGGTTGAGATCTTGAATCAATTTTCATCCAACTAGAAATTTTACATTTTGCTCCAGAAAATTTACCAGCTTTTGATTCTCCCATCTTCCATTCCCAACATGAAATTGACATATCCACTTTGTTTGTAGTAGGAGTTAATCCCATTGTTCCATAACCATAATATGCCAATGGTCTAATGTAGGCTTCTTTGAGTCCACTAGCTTTAACAGTTTTTAAAATTGCATCTGAAATTTCCTTTTTTGTAAATTGCATTTTCATTGAATATAATTTTGCAGATTTGAATAATCTGTCTACATGTTCTGGTAATCTGAACACTGCAGAACCATTTGGAGTATCATAGCATCTAATTCCTTCAAAAATTGATGTTGAATAATGTAATGCATGGGTCAATACATGAACTTTAGCATCTTTGAATGGTACTAATTTTCCATTCATCCATATTTTGCCCGTTTCTTTCATAACAAAAGAAAAAAATCTTCGTAATTTAAAGAATTATTTTTAATAATATTTGTTGTATTTGGAAAATACATATCAGATTAATTACGTAATATAGTATGGAATGGACTTTGGGATTAATTGGAATAATTTTTTTAATTATAGGCTTAGTTGGTCAAGCATTTCAAATGCGTAAAATTCGTTTGACAAATTACCCAGATGGCGAATTAGCCTCACCAAATGTTTTCATGAATAAGAGTAATTTCAAGTGGTATGCAGTAATTGGAATTGGTATTGCTTGTTGGTATGCAGCTGAACGTATCTGATCTATATAGATTAGGATTATATATGAAAAATTTCTATTAAATATAGCGTGTTTTGGGTAACGCCGGGCTAAATCTAGATAACGAGTCCAAGAATAAACCCTTCATGGCGTTTACTGGTGAAAACCTGTAACGCCATAATTTTAACTAAATAAAATTAATTTCTGAAATTTCTTGATGGACTGCTCTGATAGCTTTTCTTATGTTTTCTTCTGCATCTTCTACAACAATAATTATTCGTGATGTTTCTTCTTGTGCATCCATATTCAAAATATTTAATCCAGATTCTCCAATTTTTGCACTAGTTCTTGATGCAACTTGTTGTACTCTCCACATTTCATCTCCAATTAATGTAATTACACCTCTGTTGTATGTAATTGTTGCAAGTGAATCAAATCCCAATAGATATTTTTCATTTCTTTTAACATAATCTCCATCTAAAAATAATACTCTGGATAATTCAACACCATCTTTTGTAAATGGTGATAAAATTATAAATTCACTATAACGTTTGTCTTTTTCTAAGGATGTCAATAATTTTTGAATCGAATTTGTTTCAATTCTAAATATTGCACAATTTTCTTTTCCTGTAACTATTTTTATCGGATGGCCTTTTTGCTCATCTAGTTCTCTTTTTATTATAGTAATTTTTTCTGGATTTTTTATATTTGTAATTTTGATTGGCATATCTACTCCATGCTCTACAATTTCTTTTATTGCAATTGGATCTAAAATTTTCATACCAAACATTCCAGCAAGTCTTGCTTCATTGTATGATAATTGAATTACTTCTTTTAATCCAGATTCTACAATTTTTGGATCGGCTGATACTACAGAACTGTCTTTTTCAAAATCTATGCTGGTTTCATATTTTTTATGAAATAATATGCCTAGATCTGCTGCAGTTCTATCTGAACCACCTCGTTCATATGTTGTAGTTATATCATCTACTGTTTTTCCTATAAATCCACCAATTGTAACCACTTCATTATTTTCAACTAACTTTGAAATTTCCCCCATTCTCTCATTTGATTCTGTTCTCAAAAAATTTGTAGATTCTATATTATTGTCTGTAATTATTGGCCAGTCATCAAATTCTACAGCATCTGTTTTAATTTGATTACTTCTTAGAATATGATTCATGACATGAGACATCAATATTTCCCCTGAAAATGCTAATGCCCTTGATCGTATTTCATCTGAAAATTCATTATTTTCAAATGCATCATCCAGTGCTTTTTGTGATTTTTTTAGATGTATATCAATAACATTTTCACAATTTTTTTTATTATCCTCATTAACCATTTGAAGAATTTTTTGGTATGCTATTTTTACAATATCTAGCGATGGCTTAATTCCCTTCTCTGCATTTTTTCCTTGTTCTAGTACAACATCTGTCAATGAACGTTTTTTTCCATTATGCAAGGTTAGTGGTGCTGAAAAAACAGTAATTACTTTGGAATCTTTTTTTAAATTATTAATTCTCTCAATTATTTGTGGTATCAATATTCCATCTGGACCTATTGTACTTCCTCCAAATTTTGCAATTACCAAGTTAGTCATAGTACTGTGTTAAAACCAAATTGCCATCTATTAACTATTTGATCTCTCTTTGATCATTTTTTTAATAATCTCTGATGCTAATTTTGCACCATTAGTGTTTATTTTATTTCTTTTTTGTTCTAATTTTTCTGAAATTAATGTTTCAAGCCTATTGATATCTTCAAAAATAAATCCTTCAGTTTTTGCGTTATCTTCTTGTTCAAAATGACCTTTAATTGGAATAAATATTCCAGGTGTACCATACGCTTTAGCCTCATCTATTGTTGATTTACCTGCTAGAGAAATTATCAAATCTGATGCAAAAATTAATTCATGTAAATTATCTACAAATCCTAAATTTCTTACATTTGAAAATTTTTTACTAATTGCTGGACCTGATACTACGATAATTTCAATATCTTGTTTAATTTTTAAAATTGACTCTATAGATTTCTCAATTAAAAATAATCCTGCATCTGTACCTCCAATTGAAATAATTATAGTTGTTTTGTTAAATGAAAATTTTTCTCTTAATTCTTCTCTTGAAAAATTTATTTCTCTAACTATTGGACCTACTCTTTTGATATTACCTTGATCATGTCCTTCTTCTGGAATTATTACCACATCACAATTTTTTATAATACTCATCATTGATTTGTTCATTTTTCTTTCAATAAGTGATGCAATTCCTTTTGTGAATTTTGTTTCTAAAACATCTGTAATCAATATATTTGGAATTTTTAAATTCTGTGCAACAGTTAATGAAGCAAAATCTTCATCACTAATTATTAAATCTGAATTATTTATTTTAATAATTTTTTCTGATATCTTTTTACAGTTTTTGTAATATTGAAAATAATTCCATAACCATTTTGTTTGATTATTTAACATTCCATTCTCTACAATAAATGAAGGTGGATTATAGATATCATTTACCTTATACTCTAATTTTTTTAAAATTTTAGCAGCTCCACTACCTGTAACAAAATTAATTGAAATATTTTTCAAATTGTTTACTATTGCAATATCTCTAGTCACATGACCTAATCCAATTGGACTAGAAAAAAAATCATAAACATTCACAGTTTTCATTATTTTTAATCAAATTTCTAGATTTTCCTTTGTCTCAAAGTTTAAATGGATTTCAACGAGGGAGGTTTTAGTGGGCTCATAGTCTAGCTCGGTTATGACGTCGCCCTTACACGGCGAAGATCCGGTGTTCAAATCACCGTGGGCCCATTCATCCTATTTTACAACAACTTTTACTTTGTAATCCTCTTGTAATCCAATAAATTGAAAATATCAATACCCCAACTGAAATAAATTTTAATTCTAATCCCTGCATTGGAAATAATGATAATCCTCCAACAGCTCCTAAAATTACGGCTAGTGGAGCAGTACATGCTGGACAACCTGGTGTAAATGCAGCAAAGACTCCACCAAATATTGCTGAAGAATTTGTTTTTACTGAATCAACTTTAATTGAATTCATTTTTTTCATTTGACTCATTTTGTATGCCATCATTGCAAAATTAATTCCAGCTAAAGTTGAAATTACTATTGTTAATCCAATCGATGTCAAAATATAATGTGGTGCTAATTCTACTGCTACATCAAAGTGAGTTGGTAACATTGACATTGTCAAAAAATAATAAATTATTCCTAATCCTATTCCACTAATTATTCCAATACTGGCATATTTTTTCATTGTTAATACATTTGAAATTAATTGAATCTTAGTTTGCAATATTTTGATATGAAATCTATCATATTTTAAGCATTTTTTAATATCAAAAGATTCTTAGCCTTTAATTTTCAATTATGAATATGACTGAATTTTCATCTACTGAAAAAACTATCTTAGTTCAATATGGTATTAAAAAATATGAAAATGAGGAAATTGTTTCTGAAAAATTAAAAACTATAATGAGTGAAAAAGATATTCAAAGAAATATTGATACTTTAATTGCAACTCAGATAGTAAGACGAATAGGACCTGAGGTTCTTCAAAATAATGAAAGCCATACTGAATTACCTGATTTGCCTGAAAATCTAAAATCTATAATCGAAAATTTATAATTTAAAATCCTCTAATTCCTTCTGGACGTATAATTTCTGGATGGTCTTTCATCCATTCTACTTTCTCTAACATTTCTTGTTTATCTTGTGGGAATGTACCTTTTACAGTATATGCATTTGAACCGTGATTTACTCTAAATACAATTTCTTCGTTAGTATCAATTTGATTAACTAAATCATAAAGTTCTTCTAATCCCTCATCATCATTTATTTTAACAAATTCACCTTCATATTTATCGATAAATTCCTGTTTAATTCCATTTTCTAGATAAAGTGTTAGCGCACCAACATAATGTGGTGAACATTCACTAATCACTTCTGCAGTTCCTTTAATGTGATCTTTTGAATATTTTTTTCCACCTAATCCTAAAATCACCATACATGACATAATGTAACCTGCTTCTTTTGCTTTGTTGACTGATTTGATGATTGTTTTTGCAACAGCACCCTTTGTTACTTTTTTTAAAACAATATCTGAACCACTTTCAATTCCTAAATAGAACATGTCTAATCCTGCATCATTCATTTTCTTTAATTCCTCTGGTGTTTTTTTCAAAATATTCATAGGCATTGCATAACATGAAATTCTTTCAATATTTGCAAATTTTTCTCTAATGTATTTTAGAATTTTAATCATATATTCGGAATCAAGATTTAATGCATCCCCATCTGCAAGAAATACTCTTCTTGTATCTGGTACATAATTTGCCATCATATCAATTTCAGCTTTTACATCATCCCATGATCTTTCAGAATATTCTTTTGATCTATACATATCACAAAATGAGCATTCATTAAATGAACAACCTAATGTAACTTGAAAAATTAATGATTTAGCTTCTGATGGCGGTCTGTATAATGGTGCATCATAATTTAACATCATATCTTAGTTCATTTCGTTTTGGTTGATTATCTTTTTTATAGTTTCTATTGTGATTATAGGCAGTATAAAATTGAAAATTAGTGTTTATGTTGATGGTTCTGGCGGTCCAAATGGTGGATTTGGATTCTTTGTAAAAGAAACTGGGGAATCATTTTATGAAAAAAAATCTGAAATAACAAATAATCAGGCTGAATATATGGCAATAATTTCGGCATTAAAAAAATTTGTTGACACTGATAATGAAATTACTATTTACAGTGATTCAAAAAATACTGTAAATCAACTAAATCATGAATTTGCCATTAATAATGAAAAACTTCGTGATCTAGCCAGAGAATCTTGGGTAATTATTACAAAATTTTCTAATCTACTCATCGTTTGGATTCCTAGAAAAGAAAATCTTGCAGGTAAGATGTTAGGGAGTTAAAATTAGAGATCAGAAATTTCTATGAATAACTTTATTATATAAAATCTTAAATTCACTTTATTATGGCAGAATCTGTTTTTCTATCCCCAAAATCTATTGCAGTAATTGGAGCATCTGATAAAACTGGAAGTGTTGGTGCTACAATTACATCAAATATTATGAATGGTTTTACAGGAGTTGTTTATCCAATTAGTCCTTCAAGAGAAACAGTTTTTTCTAAAAAGGCATACAAAACTGTTTTAGATGTTCCAAAACCAATTGATCTTGCAGTTATCGTAATTAAAAATACTCTTGTTGCACCAGTTTTAGTAGAATGTGGAAAGAAAAAAATTAAAGGCGTCATTATCATTACTGCAGGTTTCAAAGAGGTAGATGAAGAAGGTGCAAAACGTGAACAAGAAATTAAAGATATAGCTAAAAAATACAAAATCCAAATCATTGGACCAAATTGTCTTGGTGTCATGAATCTTGATCCAAAAACAATGATGAATTCTACATTTCTTAAAATTACTCCAAAGTCTGGAAAAATTGCACTTGTATCACAAAGTGGTGCAATTTGTGCTGCACTAGTTGAAGATGCTAGTGCACAAGGAATTGGTTTTTCAGCAGTTGTCAGTCTTGGAAATAAAGCTGCAATGAGTGAAGTAGATATTCTAAAAATTCTTGCAAATCACAAACAAACTGAAGTTATTGTAATGTATCTTGAGGATATGGGAGATGGCCAAGAATTCCTTAAAGTTTGTAAAAATATTACTAAAAAACTCAAAAAACCTGTACTTGTTCTTAAATCTGGGCGTAGTCCTGAGGGTGCACAAGCTGCAATGTCTCATACTGGTGCATTAATGGGTTCTGATGAAATCTATGATGCATTACTAAAACAATCTGGTGCAATACGAGTTGATACTATGGAAGAACTATTTGATTATGCAACAGCATTTTCTAAACAACCATTACCATTAGCAGGTGACCTTGTAATTGTTTCAAATGCAGGCGGACCTGCAATTATTTCAACTGATGCATGCTCTAAGATGAATATTAAAATGGCAGATATTACTAGTGTTAGAAAACAAATAGATGCAGTAATTCCTCCTTGGGGAAGTTCTAGAAACCCTGTTGATATTGTAGGTGATGCTGATTTTAATAGATTCAATAATGTTTTAGATCGTGTACTTGCTCATCCAAAAGTTGGTTCAGTCATTTCAATGTGTACCCCTTCTGGAACTTTAGATTATGATGAACTTGCAAAAGTAATTGTTAGTATGTCAAAAAAATATAAAAAAACAATGCTCGCTAGTTTAATGGGATTAGATGAAGGAATTACTAACAGAGAAATTTTAGCAAAAGGTAATGTTCCATACTATACATATGCTGAAGGTGCAATCAGAACCCTTGCAGCAATGATTAGATTTAGAAATTGGATTAAATCTTCAAATGGTAAAATTACTAAATTCAAAGTAAACAAAGTAAAAGCACAGAAAATTTTTGATAAAGTTAAAAATGAAAAAAGACCCAATCTCTTAGAAGAAGAGGGTCAAGAAGTTCTCAAAGCATATGGATTACCACTTCCTAAAAGTGCACTTGCTACAAGTGAAGCAGAAGCTGTAAAAACTGCAAAAAAAATTGGCTATCCTGTTGTAATGAAAATTGCATCACCCCAGATTATTCATAAATCTGATGCTGGTGGTGTTAAAGTAAATTTAACTAATGATGCTGAAGTAAAGACTGCATTCAAAACCATTATGAAAAATGCTAAAAATTATGATAAGAAAGCCGAGATAAAGGGAGTTTTGATTGTGGAGATGGTAAAAGGAGGTAAGGAGTTAATCATTGGTTCCAAACTGGAGCCTGGATTTGGCCCAGTAATCATGTTGGGAATGGGTGGAATATACGTAGAAGTTCTAAAGGATGTCACATTCAAACTTGCACCTGTTACTGATAAAGAGGCTGATGATATGATAGCCTCAATTAAAACACAAAAACTTCTTCAAGGTGTTAGAGGTGAAAAACCATCTGATATTGCAAAATTATCTGAATGTATTCAGAGACTTTCTCAATTAGTTTCTGATTTTAAAGAGATCAAAGAATTAGACATGAATCCTGTGCTTGTAATGGAAAAAGGCAAGGGTTGTAAAATTTTAGATGTTAGAATTGGTCTATGATCATATTTTATTCGTAAAATTATATATTTTGGAATTTAGACTATTTATATAACTTAGACGTAATTGATCCATGGCTAATGTGTTGAAAACAATTAGATCTGGTGAGGATTATATTGAAAGTCTTAGAAATAGAAATCTCAAAATTTATCTTTTTGGTGAATTAGTTAAAGAACCTGTAGATCATCCAATCATTAGACCATCAATTAATGCAGTTGCAGAAACTTATGATCTTGCAATGCGTGAAGAAGCTCTCGCTTCAGCTGATTCGTCCATTACTGGATTAAAAGTTAATAGATTTTTACACATTGCAGAAAGTGCAGAAGATTTAGTTTTACAAAATAAAATGCAACGAAAATTAGGACAAAACACTGGTACATGTTTCCAAAGATGTGTTGGTATGGACGCACTGAATTCTTTACATTCTACTACATTTGAAATAGATGAAAAACATGGAACTGATTATCATAAACGATTTTTAGAATTTGTAAAAATGGTCCAACAAGAAAATCTTGTAATTGGTGGTGCAATGACTGATCCAAAGGGAGATAGAAGTAAAGGTCCATCTGAACAAGATGATCCTGATTTATTCACACGAGTAGTTGACAGTGATGAAAAAGGAGTCTATGTTTCTGGAGCTAAAGCACATCAAACTGGTTGCATAAATTCTCATTGGATAATTTTGATGCCAACAATTAGATTAACTGAAAATGATAAAGATTGGGCAATTGTAGGTGCAATTCCAGCAGATGTTGAAGGACTTACTTACATTTACGGTAGACAATCTTGTGACACTAGAGCTATGGAAAAAGGTGATATTGATTCTGGCAATGCAAAGTTTGGTGGACAAGAAGCTTTGATGGTTTTAGATAGAGTGTTTATTCCATGGGATAAAATTTTCATGAATGGAGAATTTGAATTTGCATCAATGTTAGTTGAACGTTTTACTTGTTATCATAGACGTAGTTATGTCTGTAAAACTGGATTGGGTGATGTCTTAATTGGTGCTGCTGCAACGATTGCAGATTACAATGGAGTACCAAAAGTTTCCCATATTAAAGATAAAATTATTGAGATGACTCATCTTAATGAAACAATTTTTGCAGCTGGTATTGCATCTTCACATCAAGGGCAGAAACTGAAATCTGGTGTTTATCTAAATGATGATATGCTTGCACAAGTTTGTAAGCACAATGTTACTAGATTCCCATATGAAATTAGTAGATTAGCACAAGATATTGCAGGTGGATTGATGGTTACATTACCATCAGAACAAGACTTTAGACATCCAGAAGCTGGTCCAATGTTAAAAAAATATCTTGCTGGAAGAAAAGGTGTAGATGTTGAAAATAGAATGAGAATTTTAAGATTAATAGAAAATATGACCCTTGGTAGAAATTCAGTTGGATATCTTACAGAATCCATGCATGGTGCAGGTTCACCACAAGCTCAAAGAATTCAGATTCAACGACAAATGCAAATAGGTTACAAAAAGAATTTAGCAAAGAATCTAGCTGGAATTACAAATGATATTGAAGAACCTAATGAACCATCTGATTATTTCAAACGTGTTTTCCAAACAAAAGATTCTGTTCTTTAATTATAATTTTTAATTTATTGTTTATTTTCTTTATCTGGTTTATTTTCTTCACTTAATTTTTCTGCATCCTCATTTTCTTTTATAATTTCTGATTTTTTTATATCCTCAGAATACTCTGAATCCACTTCCATTTTTCCAATATCTGATAATTCTTCTAATGTTTCTTTACTTACAAGATCCTCTACATTTTTTTTCTTACCTGTAAACTGTTTAATTATCATAATTCCAATTACAACTGCAATAATGATGTAATTCATTGGAGGTTTCAAAATTTGTGTAATGTAACCTACTTGTGGAATTATATATGCAACTTTTCCAATATATTCTTCTTCTGTAATTGGATAATCTGTTCCTCTAATCCATGTTGGATTTGCATCACCTTGTGTTCTAACTGTTTTTGGGTCTTCATCAAGTATCGCTTGAACTCTATGAACAATCACTCTATTATGATCTGATGGTCTATCAAACACAATAATATCTCCTACTTGAACTTCTTCAAATGGTTCATGCCCTTGAATAATTATAATGTCATGAACTTGTAAAACTGGAATCATACTTCCACTTGCAACAACATAAAATGGATTTTGTGTTCCAAATGCTGCTTGTAATCCAATCCAAATTACTAGAATTGCTACTGCAACAATCACAATGTCTTTGATTACACCTTTTGAGATCGTTATTTTAGTCAATTACATTATTTCCTTAGCGATATTCATTAAATTTGTTAATAACTAAATTTTTGTCCCACATTCTTCACAGAATTTTGAATCATCTTTGTTGATAAATCCACATTCAGAACATTTTCCTGGCTGAGTAGCGGCAGTTTCTTCAGGTTTTCCTAGTAGAACCACTTCTCCAACTTTTTTGATGCTAGTCCAAGGAATGCTTCCTTCTGTTCCATCATTTTTAGTAATAACTAAAACCATTGATTGTGTATTAGCATCAATACCAACTTGTTTTGCAATACCAACTTTGTTTGCATTTTCATCTACCACTGTTCTTCCTTCAATTGAACTTACAGATGCTGTAGAACCAGGTTGTGTAACTTCTACTGTTGGTGCTGTTGTAACTTCTACTGTTGGTGCTGTTGTAACTTCTACTGTTGGTGCTGTTGTAGTGTTAGCATCTAATGGTTTTGCATTTCCAACTTCACCTTCTTCATTTGGTTTCTTGAATTCTCTATATTCTGCAATTGAAGCATTACATGCTTTACAAATATACTGACCTCGTTCAGCAAGCACTAAATTTTCTGCAACTTCTTCATTTGGATTTTCAAATTCTATTTTTGGTGGACCTTCAAATTCTTTTTCACATGTATTGCAAAAATGTTTAGTAATTTTATCATCATCTAATCTTCCAATTGGTGCCAAAAATAAATCAGGACCGCCTAAGTTCCCTTTCATTTGTTGTTCATCTGTAACTGTAGCCATAACATAGCCACCAGAACCTCTTAATTTTTTTAATCTAAGTTCTGAACTCATAAATCAGTTTTATCAAAACGTCATTTAAGTATATATGAAATTTAGTCTTTTTTTAAAAAAATAAAGATTTGGAATGTGGTGAACATTTTTAGGTATGATGAATATTTTAAAAATATAATGGGAATTACTCAAATTTCAGATGCAAAGTCTTGGGAAGTAGATGTCATAAATTCTGACATTCCTGTATTTGTAGACTTTTGGGCCGAATGGTGTGGTCCATGCAGAATGGTAGGTCCAGTAGTTGAAGAACTGGCAAATGACTATGATGGCAAAGTAAAATTTGTCAAGGTTAATGTTGATGAGGCTAATGAATTGGCTTCAAAATACAATGTATTTAGTATTCCAACCTTAATCCTCCTTAACAAAGGTGAAATAGTTAGCCAGCAAGTAGGTGCAGCTTCAAAAGAATCATACCAAAGTATGATTGATAGAGCACTTGCATAGATTACTAAAACACGTTTTTCTTATTTTTTCATCCTAAAGTAATTAATATTCCAAAAATTGAGTGAGATTATGTCATTTGGTGAAGTAGATACACTTGGAATGCTTTTTGATAAACTACAAAGTTTGTTTGATGAATCTCAAGGATACTATGAATCATTTTTAGATACTAACAACATGTACAAAAAAGGTCAACTTAGTGACAAAGAATTCTTTCAAAAATTAGGTGATTATACAGTTGCATATTCTGCATTAGAATTTCTAGCTATCAAAGTAATATTTGAATTAAAAAAATCTGTAGGTTCTGGTGGTGGAGGAAACACACAATCTCCTGGCCTAATGCCTGGAATGGGTCAACCTGGAATGATGGCAGGTGGAATGGGTCAACCACCAAGATCTGGTACTGCAGAAAATCCTGTAGGTGGAGCAGGTCCACCCGGAATTGTATCTGGACAAGAAGCATTTGGAAATGTTGGAACTTTACCATCACCTGATCCAGCTTTAATGCCAAGACAAACTGCTCCACAAAATCCAAACGGATGTTCTTCATGTGGTGCTGAATTAAAATCCAATTCAAAATTCTGCACAAAGTGTGGAGCTAGAGCATAAAATTAAAAATATAATTTTTTTATTCTTGTGTAGTACCACATTCAGGACAAAACTTTGCTGTCATTGAAAGAGTAGCACCACATTCAGAACAGAATTTCCCATCTGCTTTTACTTCATTGTATGCATTTCCAACATTTGCTGAACTTTTTACTGCTCCTGATGGAACATATGTATCATCATCAATTAAGACTGGTTCAAAGTCCTGTTCTATCAAATATGTCATCATTCTTGGAATTCCTTTTCCATCATTTTTTGGATCTGGAACTGAATCTCCCATCCAAAATGCAAATCTCATTAGAGTTAATTCAGGAGTAGAGAATGCTAGTGTATGTTTTGACATATAATCTTGTGCTGCTTTTTTACCGTCAAAAACTTCCATGATGACGGTATTTTTTATTTATGTATAATAGTTTCTGGTAAAATGGACCGGGAGGGAATCGAACCCTCGATCATCTTCGTTGCGAACGAAGCATTTTACCCCTAAACCACCGGCCCTCAAATTATCTGGACTAAATTGGGCTTTTATTCATTTTCTAAGTAGATTTGATCTAAAATCTTTATTTTACATCTGATTTCGACTTTTTCTATCAAATTATTTTTTTATAAAGAAAATAAAAAATAAACTAACATATTTTCAATTTATTTGCAGTTTTTTACTCTAATTTTTGTAATTTAGACGGATTGTTTTTATTTTATAATTGCGTAATAGAGTTACGAGCCAACACAGTATTCATTGTCATAACTCCCCATCGTGTTACTGGTGTAAGCCTACCTGCTACATTACGTAGAGGATGTGAAAAGTTGGCTCCGATTTTTAATAATATGTTCATAAACTAATTGTTTTTATTCTAATCCTCTTTCTAACTTAATTTTTTTAATAACATCTTTGACTAATTCTTCATCTTTTACAACTAATTCTTGTAGTTTTTTCTTATATTCTTCATTACCCCATTTTTCTTGATTAAACATTTCTTTCACTAATTTTACAATTTCAGATTTATTTCTCTGATGGTCACGTTTTGCTATCTCTGAACCTTCCATGGTTTTTCTTTTAAAATAATCAACTTAAGCGTATTCCTTAACGCATAATAGACTCCATAGCGTAAAATTTTCTGATGACGTATGATACTATAATTGTTGATTCACACGTAATACTTCCTACTGGAATGATTGACAAAAATATTGTAATTGATGAAGGAAAAATTGTAGGATTAACTAATGATATTCCTGCATGTGATCATAAAATTAAGGGAAATGGATTAATTTCAATTCCTGGTGCAATTGATACTCATGTCCACTATGGGGTTTATTCACCCATTAACGAAGCTGCAAAAACTGAATCTCATGCGGCAGCAATAGGTGGAGTTACAACTATGATGCGAATGCTTCGATTAGAAAATAAATTTTCAAATTCTTTACAACCACAACTTACAACTTCATCAGAATATCATTATGTAGATTATGCAATACATGCTTCTATTTTTACACAACAACAAATTGATGAAATGAATTTTTGTATTGATAAGGGAATTACATCTTTTAAAATTTACATGAATCTTGGTGGTGAAGTTGGTCATGTATACATGGATATGCCTCCAAATTCTTCTCGCCTTGTAGCATCTAAAGTAAATGTTACAGATGAACTTGTTGAAAAAATTGTTAAAAATGCAGCACAACTTGGTTGTCCTGTACTTGTACATGCTGAAGATTATGAATCATGTGGATGTGGAATTAAAAAAGCAAAAGAAAAAAATCAAGATGGATTATCTGCATGGTCTTCAAGTCGTTCTCCTGAATTTGAAGCTAAAGCAATTAAAACAATATGTAAGTTTGGACGAAATTATGATTGTGTAATTTATTTTGTTCACATTGGTTCAGAACGTGCACTATTACAAATTCAAGAAGAAAAAAAACTTGGGACTAAAATTTTTGTAGAAACATGTCCTCATTATCTTACATTATCTTATGAAAAACAAAATGGTTATCTTGCTAAAGTTATGCCTCCAATACGAACTGAAAATGATCAAAAAGCAGTTTGGAATGCCTTATCTAATAACCAAATTGATACAATAGGAACCGATCATGTTGCTAATCAGCTTAAATTGAAACTAGATGGTGATGATGTTTGGGGCGCATTAGCTGGTTTTCCTGGAATTGGTACTTCATTACCGTTATTACTTAATGATGGAGTAAATCAAAATAGAATTACACTTGAACAGTTTGTGAAATTTACTAGTTACAATGCTGCTCACATTTTTGGTATGTATCCACAAAAAGGAACCCTAGCAAAAAATTCTGATGCTGATGTGACTATGATCGATTTGAAAAAAGAGAAGAAAGTTACTTCTGAATTATTTGAAGGATTTTCTGATTATATTGTATATGAAGGACGAAATTTGAAAGGCTGGCCTGTTAAGACTATGGTGAGAGGAGAATTAGTTGCTGATAATTTTGAGGTAATTGGGAAACTTGGTCATGGTAAACATGTGGCAAGAACTGTAATTACTAAATAATTTCAAATTTGCCATTTGTTTTGGCTTTGTAAATTATATCTGGTTTTCTTAGAAAAATACCTGATTCTAAAACTCCTGCTGTTTGTTTAATTTTTTGTGTTAATGCTTTAGGATTTTTAATTGTTCCAAAATTACAATCTAAAATTATATTCCCGTTTTCTGTAAAAAATGTATAACCTCTATCTAAGGAGCGTATTTTAGATTCACCCCCCAATTTTTTAATAGAATTGATTACTAAATTTCTTGCTGATGGATAGATTTCTACTGGTACTGTTCTTGTAAAATTTTTAACAAATTTTGTTTTATCTGCCATTACAACTACTTTTTTTGCAAGACTGAACAAAATATTTTCTCGTAGTAGTGCTCCTCCTCCTCCTTTAATTACATATTTTTGTGAGTCAATTTGATCTGCACCATCAAAGACAATATCAATATGATTAACTTGATCTGATTCTACTAATTGTATTCCAGCTTTTTCTGCAACTAATTTAATTTGCAATGATGTTGGAATACCTTTGATGTTGTAATTTTTTAATTTAATTAATTTTGCAAGTGATTTGACTAACATAGTTGCAGCTCTGCCACTACCTAATCCAATTATTTGATTATTTTTTATTAATTTTGATGCATCATTTGATAATGCCTCCATAGCACCATCATAAGACAATTATTCTACCTCTGCTTGATCAAGTTTTGATAACACTCTCATAATATCCCCCTTGATTTTATCTAAATCATCAGTATCATCATCAAAATCATTATCAATTGTTGATACTTTTTGTTCTTGTTCTGGAAGTGCTTTATGTTCTGTTATTTTTGCTACTTCTTTGTTTAAATCTGGTTTATTTTCAAAAGTTGGTTTTGGTGTAATTGATTGAATAATTTCTACTTTATCTTCTACTTTAGGTTGAATTACTTCTTTTACAATTTCTTCTTTTGGTTTAATTAATTCAGTTTGAATTATTTTTGGTTGTGGTATTGGTTTTACAATTTCTTTCTTTTCAAATAATGGGAATTTTGGTTCTGTTCTTGAAATATTTGTTAATGTAGTTAATTCAAATGACTGTCTTGATTTTGTTGGAGGTATTGCAATTGGATCTATTTTTGTTTCCTTTGGTTTTTCAAAATTAAATGTACCTTTGTTTGATTTTGGAATTTCTTGTTTGATTTCTTCCTTCTCTTGTTTTATTTCAGGTGTTTGAATTTTTGAATTTGACATTTTTGATGATAGTTCGTATAATCTATCATCAAGTTTTGATAATTTTTGATCCATTAAACTAATCAAGCCATCTCCAACTGGACCCAAATCTGGATGGTTACTTGTTTGTTCAAGCTTTTCTAGTTTAGCTAAAATAATTCCTAATTGATGTTGATATTTTAGTAGTAGTTTATCTTTTTGAATTTTAGGAAATTCATTTTCAGCTTGATATAATCTTGAAATTGTTT
>CAJQSS010000040.1 GCA_905616385.1 uncultured Candidatus Nitrosopumilus sp.
AAGGGAATTAGTATAATTACAGATCTTAAACTTACAAAAAAAATTACAACAGCAATTGAAGAAATTTGTTCAAAAATTAAACTACCTTCAGTACAAATTAGAGGTATCATGGAAATAACTAGTGATAAATCAGATGGAGTTGAAATAATTAAAAAAACATTATTAGATATAATAAAAAAAGATTCAACGATGGATATTACATATTTAGGAGCACCAAAATATAGAATATCAGTTACTTCTGAAGATTTTAAATCAGCAGAAAAATCATTAAAACCAATTATTGAAGAAATTCAAAAAAATATAGAAAAGAAAAAAGGTTTATTCAAATTTACAAGAGAAGATTCAAAGAAAACTCGAGAAAATTAAAATGAGGTTTCTATTACGAAAATGCTCAAAGTGTAGTCACTATACATTAAAAGAAAAATGTCCAAAGTGTAGTGAAGAAACAAAATCAGTACATCCAGCTAAATTTTCACCAGATGATAAATACATGAGATATAGATTAGCAGAAAGATATTCCTAAAAAATAATATTTAAGGCGTAAAAGTTCCAGTTAATTTTGCTTCAGCAATAATATGACCTTTCATTGCATCTTCTAATTCTTGCTTGGAATATCCTTCTTTCAAATCTAAATCCATATCCAGTTCATATAGTTTGAAGACATATGTGTGCCTTCCATTAGGAGGTGCAGGTCCACCATAACCAATTTCACCAAAATCATTTTTGCCTTCAGTTCCTACTGTAATTGGAAGAGATGTATCGCCAGTATTGCCATATACTAACCAATGAACCCAAACTTTTCCCACTGCAGCTATTGCATCTGGATCATCCATGATCATTGCCCATGGAAAAGGTTCAGTTTCACCAAAGGCAAAATCAAGTTCAGGTTTTTCATTTCCATGTTTGTAACCACAGTTTTTAGGAATTTCTCCACCTTCTTTAAAATCAGAACTAGTTATAGAAAATGTAGACATGTATATTCAATAAATTATTTTCAAAATAAAGTTTACTAACTTTCAAGAATAATCTTATCGTTATGTATAGATAAAATCGAACTTCCTAATTGTTTTATCTTAGTTTTTAGTTTTCTATCCATTGTACCAATAATACTTGAATGATTTTTTGCATAATTAATTAATTCTTGATCGGCATAAGTTCCATTAATAGAAATTATTTTAAATTTTTTAATAAAATTCAATGTCATAGTTATTTCTTGATTTTTTTCTGGTATTTCTTGTAATTTTATTAATTCATTTTTAACAACTTCAGGAACAATAAAAGAAATTGAGCCTATTTCCATATCTAAATTATCAATATTTTTGATTCGTCTAGTTGCTAAATGAATTAAAAAATTAGTATCACAGATTACTTCAACCAACTATACCTGCACCAATTAATCGCCATCTTTCAGCAATCCTTCTACTTATTGCTACATGTCCATCTTCAAAGATACAAGCAGGTCTTCTAAGTTCAATTTCAATATTAGATGATTTTACTTTAGTAACTTTACCTAATACTGGAGCAGTTCCAATATTCAATCGAAGTAACTCACCTGTTTGAATTGGTTTAACTTGAAGATCTTCAGTAGAATCTACAGTAGAACTTACAGCAGAACCTACAGCAGAATCAAACAAATTAACATCAAGTTTTAGTAAAGTTGAATTGTCAGGAAGCGTTCCAGGCTTTCCAATTACTGAGCCAATAAATGAATCACTTCTAGTCATAGATGGATCCAATTTTGTACCAATTGCAACTAATCCTCCAGGTTTAACAGATTCAACTATTCCTGCAGCTGTTCCTAATGAAGTTATTTCAGTAAGAATAGGTTCATAGGATTTCTTTTTTTCATTCATAAGACCAGGTTTAATTTCAATTTCATCACCAATGTTAAAAATTCCTTGAGTTAAGCTACCACCAATCACACCACCTTTGATATCTTTTAATTTTATTCCAGGTTTGTTTACATCAAAAGAACGTAGAACATGCATTACAGTATCAGCTTTTTCATTTCGTTCAGGTGTTTTAATGGTAGATTCTATGGCACCAATTAATGCATCGATATTTAATCCAGATTGAGCAGAAATTGGGATAATAGGAGATTTTTGTGCATTAGTTCCCTTAACAAATTTTGTAATATCTTTATAATTTGCCAATACTTCATCATACGAAAGTAAATCCACTTTATTTTGAAGTACAACTATTTGTTGAATTCCAAGAGTTTGAAGAGCTAAAAGATGTTCTTGTGTTTGTGGTTTAGGGACTTTTTCATTTGCTGCAACTAGTAATAATGCACCGTCCATTAATGCAGACCCAGAAAGCATGTTTGCCATCAAACTTTCGTGTCCAGGACTATCTACAAAACTTACAACTCGAGATAATTCACTTTCATCTCCACAATTATTACATTTTGGAGTTGTAGAATATCCTAAAGGTTCTTCACATTTTTTACATTTGTAAAAGGCAGCATCAGAATAACCAACACGAATTGTAATTCCACGTTTTAATTCTTGACTATGCACACTTGTCCAGGAACCTGTTAATGCTTGAATAAGACTAGTTTTTCCATGATCGACGTGACCAGCAGTTCCGATGTTAATACATGGTTGATAACCATATTTTTTGATGTACCAATCAGGAAGTGTATCTCGCCAGTGCATGAGTCAAAATATAGAATCGGTATATGTTAAGTTATTCTTTCTTATCTTCAGTTTTTGCAGCTGCTTCTTCAGTAGGTGCTTCAACTGGTAATTCTCCATCAAATTTACAATTTATTTGATAAATTTCTTCAGAGATTGTATTTCCACGAATTAATTTTCTAACTCTATCTCCATGTTCTGCATCTTGCAATCCAACTCCTTTAGAAAGTAAAACACGTTTTCTTGCAGAACCATGAACATCATTTCTCATAGGAACACCAGATTTATCACTACCACCAGTTAGTTTTAATTTTCCACTCAAGCCAACAACTGTAGCATCTGCTTCATTTCCCAATTGTAATCCCAGTAATGGATTTGCATCACTATCTTTTAGCTCTTTAGATAGAGATTTTCCTTTAATGTCAGATATTGTAAGTTTGAAATTTGCCAATTATTCCAAAAAAAAGTTGAAGTACTAATTAACCTTTGGACATTATTTTTAAATCAGGATGTCAATAGATGATCATGGGAGAAAAAATCACATGTCCAAGATGTGAAAATAAAATGGTAGATATGCAAGCATGCCATATGTTTTGTCCTAATTGTGGGGCCCATTTAGATTGTTCAGATAAAGGAAATTACTGGTGATTATAATCCAGAGCGATCTGGAATATAATCAGATGCCATATTCATTGCATGATCTTTCATAATCTCAAGATAAGTGTCATAATCAGCTTCAAAATTACAGTGAGGACATTTTACGCTAGTAACATCATCATCTAAAACTGCAACTCTTTCACATTCGGGACATTTTGCATCCATGTTATAGTAAATGAATCAAGATATTTAATCATAATTATTGAAATAATATTTCAAGTATAGTTAATCCAGTCTGGTATGATGTCAGCTTCCCAAGCTAAAGATCACGGATTCAAAACCCACATTAAATCTCTCTAATTGCTTGTTCTATTATTCCTCTATCAGGTGCTTTAGGAAAATATTTCAAATATGATTTAAGATCTTCTTTAGCATCAGAATTTTTGTTTAATTTTTCTCTAAGATAAGCACGATTTTTATATATTTTAGCAGATCTTTTTGGATTAATTTCAATAGCTTTACTGTAATAACTTTCTGCTTTTTCAAATTGATTTGTTTTTAGATAAAAATTACCTAATCCGTTAAATGTCAAATATGATTTATTATTAATTTCTAAACTTTTTTCATAAAATGAAACACATTCTAGTGAATTTTGCTGATTTAGCATAGCACCATATAACTGCAAAGCAGTTGAATTATTGGAATCAAGTTCAATAGCTTCTTTTAATGCTGTAATTGCATCATTAGAATT
Source organism: uncultured Candidatus Nitrosopumilus sp. (assembly GCA_905616385.1). Lineage (GTDB taxonomy): Archaea > Thermoproteota > Nitrososphaeria > Nitrososphaerales > Nitrosopumilaceae > Nitrosopumilus. The sequence continues at coordinate 3,985 of CAJQSS010000040.1, forward strand.
TTTTAAAATGTTTAATTTTTCAGAATTAAAACATAATCTGTTGGATTTATCTTGAGAATTATTTTCAAGAGTAATATTAGACAAAGTCTCTACTGGTGCAATAATTATCAATAATCTTCCTTCCTCAGACCATTCCCTATCAAAAACATCTTGTGGAATTGCTCCTTCTTGTTGTTCTCCTTCTTGATTACCCTTTTGAATATAATGAAGAATTGTTTTTTCTTCATCATTATAACCAGTAATTACTGAAGCATGCTGTGTAATTTCAGGAATACCTGGAAGAATTACAATTGGAGGAATACCAGCATCAATAATTTTTTTTAATTCAATTAAAGAAGAATGAACTATTTTACATGATAATCCATGTCTTTCAGCAAGTTCTATTCCTTCAATGATGATACTTCCATTAAACTCAGAATATTTTTTAGAAGATTCCATAGCTTCAGCCATAGGTAATTCAATATTCCAATATCTAGATACAACATTAATTGGTAAAGGAAGACAAATATTTTCATCCTCAACTAGAGGTAAAAGTAATTGATGATCCTCTTGTTCCATAAAATAGAGAAATTTTGAGAGTTATTAATATCAATCAGAGAGAACAAAATTTTTCAATTAAATCATTACCATCAGAAGTCATTTCTGGATGAAATTGAGTTCCAAAAATTAATTTTTCCTCATATTGAATAATTTCATAGTTACAATTATCAGATTTTCCAATTGGGATTAGTACATTAGGTAATTTGGAAATTTCAAATCCATGACTTTCAAATACATTTATTGAATTATTTGTAATTAAATTATTTTGTAAAATTTCAATTGTTTCATTTCCTTTTTGAATAGATTTTGTTTTTCTAATTGTGCCTCCTAATGTAAGAGCTAATATTTCTGCACCATAACATATTCCAAGTAATTTTTTATCATTTTTAATTGAAAAATTAATAATTTTAGAATTTACTTCGTTTATTTTCTTATCATTTTTTCTTCTTCCAGACAAAATAATAGATTCATATTTTTCTAATGAATTTAATTCTAAAATATGAGGTGTATATTTTTCAAATGAAAAATTTTTTTTAGTTAAAAAATCAATTAATTGTTTTGTATAGATAGAACCGTTATCAACAACAAGAAGCAATTAGTTGCCTACCTCAATTGATACATAGTGTATCTCAGGTAATCCATCTTCCACATATACAGTTCCAATATTGAGAATAGCATCTACCTCCCACATGAATACTCTATCACCATGTGGTTTTACAAAGTCATCAATGAATTCAGCTAAGAATAATTCTGTATCAGGAAGATCATCTTCAGTAAAGAAGAATAACTCACCTTCATTAAATGACAATGGTATCTGAATTGATGTTGGTTCAGAAATTATGATCTTTTCTTTTTCAAATATTGATTTGATAATATCAATTCTATCAGTTTTAAGTAATTCAACATAATTATCATCAGCAGTAGTTGTAGTTGATGCTACACCAGAAACCTTTTTCAAATATTGCTCAAATGCTTCTTCTTGAGTAGCGCCTAATCCAACAAAATATTCACCATTAAATGCTGCACCAACTGCGGCAATAGTACCCAATTGAGCAACTACACCACCAGCACCTGCAGTATAAACTGGAATAAAGTATACATCATGATCACCCACGCGATACAAAATATTATCACCGATTCTCGGATTTCTCAACAATGTTTTCAATTGAGCAAATTCAGGATCTCTATCTAATGCTTCTCTAACTGCAGTAGGTCCAATTAATTTAGTTTCAGAATCTAATGGAACTTCATAAAATTGTAAATTACCCAAATTAGCAAGATCATTTTCAACTATCATATATCCGGCAAGGTTTCTTCCTTGTGATCCTTTTAATTCCAATGAAAGTAATCCCAAGAAAGAAGTTTTTTCAAATCCAGGTGGCTTTGCTTCAACATAGTAAGTATCAAGGCCACGAGGAATTTCATAAAATTCATTTGCTTGGATGAATGTTTCAGGATTAGTTACATGGTAAATATTGTACATCTCTGTTTTCCAATTAAACAATTCAACTGGGTATCGAATTTGTTCTTCTAACCAAGATGGCATTGGTTCAAATTGTTCAGCGTATTGACTAGTAAACATTTCAGTAAAGAAATCATCACCAGTTTTTAATAATTGAATGTCACCATTATACGAATCAACAAGTGCATATCCTACCAAACGTAAGTATGGATTACCAACAGACCAAGGAACATCACGTGTATCAAATCCAATAATTAATGGAATTAGCCAATAGGAATTTTCTCCATCAGTTACAGGCAATGAATCTAATTCTTTTCCAAATAAATCATATAAGAAATATGGGTATAATACTTCCATTCTATCATGTACATCCTTGTATCTCATAATGTGTACAGATTCACCGGGAAATGAAAGCAAGAAGTTTGGCTCAAATATCCAACTGAGTGGTGGTGGAACATCCAAACCACCCATACCAGAATAAGATACTCCTCCAAGTTCTGCACTAGTATCACCTCTTCCAGTTGGAAAACCAGACCAAGTTTGTTCAAATAATCCACCTTCACCATAGTAAATTTCTCGTTGTTTGAAAAATTCTCCACTATCGACAATCTGACCATCTGTTGCTCCTAAAGTCAAAAATCCATCTGGAACATGTGTATAAACAAGATGCTCATTGTACCATCTATTATCAAGACTAACAGATGATGGCAAAATTGGTTTCATTGAAGCAGTCCAATACAAAGTATTGTTAAATCTCAGAATATCATTATCTTCAAAGTCAACATATGGAATTAATCCTATTTCAGGCTTTAATTTAGCAAATGCAGCTTCCCAATCCCAAACTCGAATAACATCAAGAACATCACTATTTTGTTTAACATAATTTTTAATATTATTTGCAGATACAGATGTTAATTGTGGATCATAAGTATTTTCTTGAACATCATTTAATTCTCCAAGATATCTATTAACTCCAATTTGTTGTGCTGTGTATGGTCCTAAAAATTCAATTTTCTTTGCATCAGCAATACTATTGTTTACTGCTACTACACCACCGACCATAAGTGCAATTACAAGAATTGATACAATTCGTATTATTACATCCCGTTTAAACATATGAGTTAGAACACGTGCTCTAATTCTATCAACTAATGAAAATGCAATTAAAGCAAAACCAATTACAAGAGTACCACCAATAACATATCTTGTGTTATAATCAATTTGATCAGTAAAGAAAAGATTAATGCCAACCCAAAGTATAGCAATTCCCAAAATGCCCTCAATAGTTGAAACATAATTTAGGTAACGAGGTTTTCCTTCTTGAGAGTCTTGTAAATATGTTGTAACAACATCAATAAATCTATGAACACCAACATACAGAATTAAACGTAATCCAATTGCTGCAAGCATTGGTGGAATTAGTATTACTAATGCAGGAATCATTGGAACAACTTGTTCAGATGCATATGCTGGATTACTATCAGGAGTTACAAATGGTAAAGAGAATAAATTGGGTAAGTGTTCAACACCCAAAGTATTTCCTTCAATAAATGACATTGCTGCAAATCCAAACATAATATTTGCAAAGAATGCGCCAAATAACAGAATCTTAGTAATTTGCCAAAGAATGAATTGTGGTGAAGTTAATTTATAATTTTTAAAACTTTGAAGATCTGTTGAAACAGATTGCTGAGGTCCTCGAGCAATAAATCCAATTGCAGTATTAATCCCATACCAGAAAATAGAAGATCTCCCTACAATGTTTACACGGATAAGAGCAATGGCAGAAAGAATTAGAGCTGAAAGAAGTGTATAGAAAAGAGGTTTTGTGAATTGTTCTCCAAATTCAGTAAAATTCATCGATAAAATAACAGCTTGATTCCCAATCATCACAAAAATTACAATTCCAATAATAGCAACAACAGCTAATTTGATGAATTTACCAGTATCAGGTGGCGGAGCTTGCTTATCAGTAGATGCGCTATACAAAATCACATTTTATCATGATTCACTAAATTAAAGCCTTACCAGCAAAATTAAGCAATTGTTGCTAGTTTTTTACAAATTAAATACACTGCAACGTATGTTGGGAGTGATATTTTTTCATTAATGTATGGACCAAATTTTTTGTTTTTTAGCTTAAATTCAATTGGACAATTAGCTAGAACTTCAACAGAATCATCATTAAGAAAACATGCATCAGTATATGGATCAAATTTTGTTAAATTAGTACAAAGAATTTTGGTAAGACCACTCTTGCTGTTAATAGAACCAGGTAATCTAAAAATTCTATGAATATCCATAGTTACATTAGGATCAATTTTAACGCCAATATTCTCTGATACATCATCAAGTATTTTTTGAAAAGAAGGATATCCATTATCAAGTAATTCTGAAATAATTTTTGAACGTTTTGATTTTGAACCAAAAACTTGTTTTGAAAATCTTCCATTCCAACCTTTTTGATTGAAATCTGGAAATAATGATCTATTAGGTTTGAATTTTTTCATTCCAAATGTTTCAGGAATAGCACCACGGAACATAATATAATCAACAAGTTCTGATCTTTCTTTAGAACCTATTTTTTGAAATTGTGAATTAAAAACATAAACATGAAATCCTTCATTACCGGAAAAATAAACATAGATATTTTCTTTATCAATTCCTAAATCATTAATTAAAACATTAGATAATTTATTGACTTCAATTTTTGATGCATCAATACAATTTTTACAAGGTAATGATTTTTTTTCTAATTTAGTTGAATTACATTTTACACATTGATTAACATCTTTTGAAACTTTATCACATTCATTACAAATAGATATTGTATGATTTTTTCTGCAAGATAAATTAAGATCTTTTGCATCAATATCAAAAATCAAATCAGCTTCTTGCCAATCTTTTTCATTCATTGGAGAATTAGGAAATGAATAATATGCATTTGAACAATAAACGTCTGATGGAATATTTTGCATAAATAATAGATGTAATTCTTTATCATCTTTAAGAGAAATATGTCTAAACATTCCAGAATTGAATTTTTGATAGCCAAATTCCCTCTCAGATGTACGTTGAGGAGTAGAAATAAGATCAAAATGATTAAAATAATATTTTTTAAATGAATCTTCTAAAAATTTAATATCAATTTCATTCATAATTTTCTCTTCTTTCCAAATTGTAATGGATTAATGATGTTATCACATTCTTTGGTGATAAAACAAAGATCCTGTGTTTTTAATTTTTCACAAGAAGGACAAGCATATTTTGTTGCACTACCTGAAATTCCAGCAAGATGATTTAGTTGGTAAAATGTTACTCTAGGATTATAATCAGGTGCATTTTTAAATAATGGTGCAATTTGTTGAACCGTTTGTCCTCTTGATAAAAGAAAAGTTGCAAGCATAAATCTTCCAGAATGTGGTAAATTTTCACCTTTCTCAAGTACATCAATTGCATGTTTTATGCATGGAGGATATTCACCAGTAGTTATTGTATAAGTTGGTGTAAGTTTTTTAGAAATTAAAATTAATTCATTTACAATACTTTCTAATCCAGGAATCATAGAGGGTTTAGGGGCATTGATAATTTTTGAACTAATATAATTTCCTAATTCTTTTCGAATTAATCTAACTGTTTTATCAGGAGTAAGAAAGACTTTACCATTTTCAACATGTCTATTAATTAATTTCCATTCACGTTCATGAAAAGTAACTGAATGTTTTAGATAATCAGATACGGGTATTACAAAAAAATCATTTTCTTTAATTATTTCAATATTAAATAAATCATAAATAATTCTGGTTGCTAAATCAATTTTTGATTTATTAGATGCATTTCCCAAATCTTTTTCTAAATAATTTTCTGCTCTCCGAGCTTCAGCTAAAGCAAATCTTTTGATGAGTGTAGACATGCCAGTTAGTTTGATGAGCACTATAGCTAAAAGAAATGAAAATACTTCTCTTTCAAGAACATAGTCTTTTGATGCCTGACCATCTATCAAATCTGATTTGTAGACTTCGCCTGCCGCTGCAACTTTGATTCTATGTAGTGCTTTTTCAACTGATAATTTTAAAACTGGATCGCTACCAAATTGAACTAAAGAAAAGCCCTTATCTTTCAAATATTCACCTGCATCAGCCAAAAAGGGATATTTTGCTTTTTCATCTTGTCCAAGAATTAGCATAATAGTTAGTTGAATAATTTACATAAAAATCTGATTCTCAAGATTTGAGCGCTGGTTTAAATTATGTTTCAAGAAATTAATAAGATATGCAAATTGGTTGTCATGTCTCAATATCAGGATCAATTGATAAATCAGTGGATAATGCAGTTGAAAGAAATTGTTCAGCATTTCAGATATTTACAAGAAGTCCAAGATCATGGCATGCAAAAGATCTAACCAAAAAAGATATTGATGCTTTTAAATCAAAATTAAAATCAAGTAAAATTGATAGATTTGCAACTTGTGCACATATGCCATATTTACCAAATTTAGCTACACCAAAAAATGATGGATTTGAAAAATCAGTTAATACATTGATAAGTGAAGTTGAAAGATGTGCACAATTAGGAATACCATATTTGGTTACACATCTAGGTAGTCATTTAGGAACTGGAGAAGAAGCAGGAATTAAAAAATTAGTAGAAGGTCTAACAAAAGCTGGCCAAACAAAAAATGATGTAATAATTTTATTAGAAAATACTGCAGGACAAAAAAATTCTGTTGGTTCAGATTTTAAACAACTTGGTGAAATTTTTAAGCAATTAAAACCTGGTAAAAAATTTGGTGTTTGTCTTGATACATGTCATGCATTTGTTGCAGGATATGATTTACGAACAGCAGATAAAGTTAAAGAAACTTTTAAAGAATTTGATAAACATGTTGGAATAGAAAATTTAAAAATTCTTCATCTAAATGATGCTAGAGGAGAAATTGGATGTAATCTTGATCGACATTATCATTTAGGATTAGGTGGAATTGGAGGAGAAGGAATTACCTCTGTTGTAAAATTTGCAAATAAAAAAAAAATTCCAATAATTTTAGAGACTCCAATTGATGATGATAGAGATGATTTTGAAAATGTCAAAATAGCAAAAGGATATGCATAGAAATGTATACAATTAGTGAGGAAATTAAATAATGAATTATGAAGAAGTAATGAAATTAGCACTTGAGCGTGGATTTTATTTTCCTAGTTGTGAAGTTTATTCGGATGCAAGTGCTGGATTTTGGGAATATGGACCATCAGGTGTTGGTTTAAAAAATAAATTTCTTGAATTATGGAGAAGAGAATTAATCAGAAGAGATGGAATGATGGAAATTGATGGTTCTCAGATTATGTCTAAGTCAGTTTTTGAAGCATCAGGTCATTTAGGGAATTTTGCAGATCCAATAATAAAATGTACAAAATGTAATTCAACATTTAGAGCAGATAGAACAATTGCAGAGATTGCAAATATAGAAATTCCTGAAAGTGCAGATTTGAATGAATTTGATAATGCAATTATAGAAAATAAAATAAAATGTCCAAAATGTAAAGGAGATTTTGGAACAACAAAAAAATTCAATATGATGTTTAAAGTTGGTATTGGTCCGCAAGAAGAAGAAGCATATCTTAGACCAGAAACATGTCAATCAATATTTGTTGATTTTCCTAGACTTTTCAAGACTATGAGAGGTAAACTCCCGTTAGGAATAGCTCAAGTAGGAAAAAGCTTTAGAAATGAAATTGCACCAAGACAAAGTTTACTTCGCCTTAGAGAATTTTATCAAGCAGAAATTGAAGTATTTTGTAATCCTGGAAGATTAAATGAAGTTGAGAAATTTGCAGAGATTGAAAATACTGTAATTAGAGTTCAAACAGATACTGAACCAATTTCTATGACCTGTAAGGAAGCATTAGAAACAGGAGCTGTTCCAAACAAATTTGTAGCATATTATTTAGGAATTTTAACAGAATTTTATGAAAAAACAGGTATTGATATCTCAAAAAGTAGATTTAGAAAGCTGGGAGATAAGGAAAAAGCATTCTATGCAGAAGTTGCATTTGATTTTGAAGTAGAGACTACAATTGGTTGGCTTGAGCTTGTAGCATGTAATTATAGAGCAGATTATGATTTATCTAGTCATGCAAAGATGAGTAAAGAAAAGTTTGAAGTGATGGATAATGATGAAAAAGTTTTACCACATGTTTTTGAAATTTCAATGGGAATTGATAGAAGTCTATATACAATTTTAGAACATTCATTAAAAAATGATGAAGAACATGAAAGAATGGTTTTATCATTAAAACCATATTTATCACCAGTTCATGTTGGAATTTTATCATTAGTTAAAAAAGATGGATTAAAAGAAAAAACTGATGAAATTTTTATAAATATTAAAAGAAAATTTGATGCATTTTTGGATCATTCAGGTGCAATTGGTAGAAGATATAGAAGATTGGATGAAATTGGAGCTCCATTTGCAATAACAGTAGATCATCAAACATTAGAAGATAATACAGTAACAATTAGAAAAAGAGATTCTATGGAACAAAGTAGAGTAAATATTTCTGAAATTGATTCTATTTTATTAGAATCTGTTGCATTCCCATAACTAAAAAATTATTTTTAATATTTTAGCTTAGTATTTTTTTTAAATAAAATAAAAATAATAACTATCGCCTAATCTCAACTAACTACTCAAAGGAAGAAGTAGAAGAGGTTTGTGACGAAAGTCCACTTGAAGATGGTACAGATGGGAATTTTTCTCCTATCTGTTGCTCAGCTACTGCGGATGCTTCTTGAAGAATCTTATCTGTTTCTTCATTTGAAACATCAGACTCCATATTGAATGAGTCTCCTGCAAGTGAATCCACCATAAGTCCATTAAGTGTCTGGGTCATACTATTCAATTCTGAATCAGCTTCTGGCATGAATTTTCCGAGTGATGACTTCAATCCCTTCATTGTAGACATCGCAGGTCCAATTGCTACCATAGCATCACCAAGATCATGAATAGTTGTCAGTCTTAGTTGAACTTGTTCTAATGACATTCTTGCATTGCCGAGCATCTTTGTAACTTTACGAATTTCAGCTAATTCGTTAGACAAAACTCTACTTGCACTAGTATCATGTTGCTGCATTGCAGTCACGACTCTTTGAAAGAGTTGCGCATCTCTTTCGTGCAATTTACCTAACATTGAATCCATTTTTGATATTTGGACTTGTAGTTGGTTTACTGCAGTTTGAATTCGTGGTTTTAATGCACCTTGAGGTTTTATTGCACCATGTATTTTGTCAGTTACACTTTGGGTCTCTTGTCGAGCCCATGTACTGTCGAAGTTTGGCATGATAGTGAATTCAGAAATTTAGTCTTAATCAACGGTGTAAATTTAGATCATCTTTTGACTAAATTTAGCTAACAAACTATTATGGATGATTAATAAAAATAATTTATTGGCAAAAATTGTTGTTTTTGATTCAGGATTAGGCTCACTTTCAATAATTAAGGAAATTCAAAAAATTGTAAAAACAGATATTGTTTATTTTGCTGATCAAAAAAATTATCCATATGGAACAAAATCACAGGCTCAATTAGCCATAATAATTAAAAAAACAATTAATCTATTAGAAAAAAAATTTAAGCCTGACATTATTGTTGTTGCATCAAATACGCCAAGTTTAATGCTAAATTTATCTACAAAAAAAATCATAGATGTTAAACCTCCCTTAAAATTAGCACAAAAAAAATCTGAGTCAAAAAAAATTGGAATTTTGGCAACTAAATCTGCAATAGAGAGCAAAGGACTTGAAAATTATATTAAAGAAAATAATATTCCAAAATCTTATAAAATTTTTAAAATAAATGGTTCTAATTTAGTGGATTTAGTTGAATCAGGAAAATTTCTCAATAAAAAAAGTTATTGTAAAAAAATAATTAAAGAAAGTTTAGAAGATATTATAATTTCAGAAAAAATTGATGTAATTACATTATCTAGTACTCACTTATTATTTTTAAAAAAGTTATTAAAAAAAGAATTTCCAAAAATACAATTTATTGATCCAGGAAATATTGTTGCAACAAAAGTTTTTTCAAAAATTAAAAATAAACAATCAAAAAGAAATTCATTAAAAATTTTTACTTCTAGTAATGTAATTAATTTTAAAAATAAATTAAATAAAATTGGTATTAAGAATAAAGTAAATTTTTTATCTACTTAACTTTAGCTTTTCTAAAACCATGACTAAATGTTTTATCATAAAGTTTTGAATATTCATATGATTTTGGTTTTATTACATCACCAATTATTACAATAGCAGTCATTGTAATTTTTTCAGCTTTAACTTTATTTGTTATATCTGTAAGTGTTCCAATAATTATTTTTTGATCCTTTCTACTTGCTCTATAAACTACTGCAACGGGTGTAGTTTTTTTGTATCCACCTGCAATTGCTTCTTTTGTAATTTTAGTTAAAAGATGAACACTAAGATAAAAAATTAATGTTGCTTGATGTTTTGCAAGTTCAGAAATTTGTTCTCTTTTAGGAACTTTAGTTCTAGATTCTGCTCTTGTAATTATCATTGTTTGAGTCACTCCAGGTAATGTTAATTGAGTTCCAAGAGCTGCAGCTGAGGCTAGAAAAGATGTTACACCAGGCACAACTGTAGATTCTATCCCTTTTTTTTCTAGATTATCAATCTGTTCTCTAATTGCACCATATATTGCGGGATCACCATCATGTAATCTAACAACAAGTTTGTCTTTTTTTGCATTTTTATATAATAAATCAAAAATTTCTTCTCTAACTAATTTTGCTGCATCATAAATTTTTCCTTTTTTACATAATTTCAATATTGGATCAGGAATTAATGAACCAGAGTAAACTACAACATCAGCTTTTTGAATTAATTTTTTAGCTTTCACTGTAATTAATTCAGGATCACCAGGACCGCAACCAACAAAAAATACGTTAGACACGTTTTACCACCAGAATTGAAAAGTATTTTGTAGTTAATGAATCATCATTTACTTCACCTAAAGTCATTGTTCTTATAATTTCATTTTCTGTTCCCAAGTCTTGTCCAATTGCAAATAGAGAATTATCAGGAAAGCCAGATTCTTTTAGAACTTCAATTACTTTATCAAAATATCTACCATCTTTAAGAAATATCATTGATTCAGAATGTTTTGCAATTTCTTTTACACTAGATAAATCATAACATGATGGAATAATTGCAACTTTTTCTGCACCTTCTGCAACACTAATACCAACTTTTGATGCAAATGAAAATATTGAGACAATGCCCGGTACTACACTGATATTCATATCAGGATATTTTTCTTTCAAATCTCTATGCATGTAAATCCATGTACTGTAGAGGTATGGATCACCTACTGTAAGATACACAACATTCTTTCCTTTCAAAACAGTTTCAGCCATTATTTTGGCATTTCTTTTCCAAGATGCTTCTAGAATATCTTTATCTTTAGTCATTGGAAAAATTAGTTTAATAATTTCTTGATTTTTTGATTTATCAATAATGGATGAAACAATAGATAATGCAATACTAGGTCGTGTTTCATTTGAAGCGGGACACATGATTATATCGGCATTTTGAATTGCTTTGACTGCTTTTACTGTAAGAAGTTCTACGTCTCCAGGACCTACTCCAATTCCAATTAATCCAGGCATGATTTTCATGCCTTTTTACCCAATTAAAAGTCTAGATTAGATATGGTCAAATGAAATAAACATCTTCACGCCTTTTCTACCTCCTTAACTCAAAAATTATTTTGATTTTAAAAAGAGCTTTTCTTGATTAATTTGAATCCAGTTCGACAATCTCTTCATTGACTAAAAATTCAATTGCATGATTTAGTTGATCTTCTGAAATTTTCTTTTCTTCATACCACCTGAATATGTCCTTAATCCAAGTTGGTCCTGAAATTAATTCTGATATAGTTGATATCTCCTCAGTCTCAGTCATTTCGAATTCTGTAATATTGAGTTCAACTGGAATGGAATGAATTGTATTTGTAATTTTATCTTTAACTTGAATTTCTATTTCCATATTATCAAACTTTAATGGATCCACTGTAATTGTAAATTCTTCAAATGCTGAATCAAATTCTCCATCTTTTGATTCAATTCCAACATTTGGGATTGAAGTTACTTCTATGATTTTATTTATTGTTGTGTCTTTACAACTCCAATCATTCCACCAAGATGGTGAGTTTTGAGGCCATTTACATTTCACTGGTTCAAGCATAATCGTACCTTCAACAATTACTGATGAATTACTTTGTTTTTGATTTTCTGAAAGAGTTACTATCACATCATTTTCTACGATATCTGGTATGTTGTTACCATTTTCATCAACCCACCCCATCTGATGTTTTGTTCCCTCACTGATACAGAGTCTGGGAATGCTGTTGTTATTACCAGTACTTCCCAATAGACAATTTGTCATGGGAATGGTATCTGTTTCTTCCATGTAGAGGTAACCAGCTTTTTCACCACATGCCTCATGTTCAGGTCCAAACAAATCACATTCTATCATATCTGTGGTACCAACCATGTGTGTCCATTCATGTGCAGGAATTACCCCGCCACCATTTACTGTTGTCATATAACTATCCTGAATGAAAGCCCCTTCAGTAAAACCAAATGCTAGTCCATCAACTTGGGTAGCCGTATATGGAACAAAAATTACAGTTGCCCAATCTGTATTCAATTCATCTCTTACCTCATTACCGCAACTTAACACATGAATTCGATATTTGTCACCTGGCCAGTGAAAACCTTTAGTTGCTAATGGATCTGTTTTACTTCCACAACCAGTATCCGTTAAAGTGTCTTCTACTAATTCAACCAGATCTTCATGCTGAAACCATCCATCTGTCACTCTAGTTGATGCCTCAACTCCTGTTTCTCCTATCATACTTTGTCTGTATGAAAATTCTAGTTTACCTACTTCATATGGATATTTATCTTCCAAAAATTCGAGACCTTTCTTGATATTTGCTTCTGCAATTTTCATTTTAGATTCACTCCAATCATATTTGCTAGGATCCACAGAACCATTACTTTCAACAAAAATAATTTGAATACCTACAGTTCCAATAGCATACTGAGAAATTTCATAAAATCCAGGAGCTGGTGAAGATGGATTACTTTTTGAAAGGACTTCTTGATAGTATGACTGGAATGGAGCATTAGGTGTTTCAGTAACCGTGTATGATTTAGGTAGTGTATCGGATGTTTGATGGTGAATTGCAAATACATTTGGAGTTATCATTCCAATCATAGCAACTGCTACTATTGCAATAATGAATACAGGTTTCAATACCATCTTCAACTGTGCATAATATTAGTAGATTAATTGATTTCTAGTCACGAGATTGTTTAAAAAACCAATACGATTCTAGATTAGATATGGTCAAATGAAATAAACATCTTTGTGCGCTTCTAACTTAAGGAATTGCTAAAATTCTTCTGATTTTAAAAAATAGCTTTTCTAATTCTAACTCTAGTAGAGGTTGAAAGTATTGGTTAGACCATATTCATAATTGTTAAATCCCAGAATAACTTTTTAAAGTAAATTATGTTTGGAAGAAAGAAAGATGAAGAAACAGATAAAAAAATAGATGAAGAAATAGATGTTGCAGATAAATACATTCCAGATAATCTTAAAAAAAATGATGAAAAAATATCAGAAGAAGAAAGAAGAATGAGAATAGACTTTCTCACTTCATTGATAAGAGAAAATAGAATAGATCACGCAAGATTAGAAAAGGAACTTAAAGAACTGTTAGAAGGATATTAGTTAATTCTATCTTTTTTTAAATTTATTTTTTTCTCGTTTAGGATAGAAGTTTATCTTCTTTTTACCATATCCCCCATTCCACTCATCCCAAGGAAGATAGTATTTTGTGTAACCACAAGTATCACACGCAAATTCTGGAGTATCGTATGGATGATTCTCTGATGTCAGATCAACCCAACGCATAGTTCCGTTACAATCAGGACAATGTCGTTCTTCTGGGTGTATTATTGTGATATGTTCTATGAATTCGTCATGATCATTAAATTCTCTTTTACAAGCAGGACATTTTTCTTTCTTCTTTCCAAATAATGAACCCATGATTTACAAAGAATATTGTTGTTGATTAGCTTTTTTGTTTGTTAGATTTTTGTTTATTCTCTTTACGTCTTTTCTGTTTAGCGCCGCCACCAATATTATGTCCATTGGGTAATTTCTTAGGCATTTCTATTCATTTTTTCCCTATCGTTCATTATAACTCCTTGTAGTTTCTTTTTCTGGACGATACAAAGTGGTTTTACATAATGTGGTTTATTTTTCATGTGGACATTTTTCTTTCTTCTTTCCAAGTAATCCCATATCATAAACTCATGAATTTAATTCAGATAAGCATTAGTGATTCCTAGGCACGAGATTGTTTAAGAAACCAATTTGATTGGAGATTAAACTTTAGTGGCAGATATTATAGTGACTGGGTTTCTAGCTAACATCATAGTACCAGTAGTAGTTTTTCTACTCTTAGAAATGGTGACTTGGGTTATATCAATAGAATCAAACTTCAATTTATCAAGAATTTGTAATACTGAATAAAGTGTTTCAATTAATATAATTCCAATTACAATTCTTCCCCCAGATTTTAGTTTATTTTCAGAAAGCTTGACTATTTCTGCAGTATCACCACCTGTTCCTCCAATAAAAATCACATCAGCTTCTTCAAGATCTAATATTTTTTCTTTAGCATTGCCAAAAATCACAGATACATTAGAAAGATTAAATTTTTTTAAATTCTTTTTAGTTAATTCAACAGCATTTTCATCATAATCAATTGCCAATACCTTACCCTTTGATTCAATTTGAAAGGCAGCTTCAACAGAAATTGAACCACTTCCACAACCAATATCATAAACAATTTGTCCTGGATTTAATCTTGCTTTACTAAGTTGTATTGTTCGTACTTCTTCTTTAGTAATTGGAACTTTTTCTGCACGTTCAAAATATTCGTCTGGGATTCCGGGTGTTTTATAATTCCACATAAATTATCTTCCTATTTTTTATAATTAAATTATAAATTGATTCCTGTAGGAGTATCGCCAAGATGAGTTAATGTATAACTAACAATCCATGAAAATAAATACAAAAATACATAGCTACCAATACCTTGTGTAACAAGTTTCTTTCTATCTGAATGTGGTAATTGCATTTTCATTCCTTTGGCAACTATAATTGATCCGAAAAATACTATTATCATAAATCCAATTGATGCCCATCTTCTTTCTTCACCTTCAATATCTTCAAAAATAAAAGTCGTGATAACACCCGCACTAATTGCTAAAACAATACGCATCCAAAATAATTTAGCCAATTTTTTATCTTTTGCACGTTTTTCTGCTTGATCAATTGGAGAATCTTTTGGTGGATCATTTGAAGAATCTGAAACAGATATAGATTCCCCTATTTCAGGAGTACCAATATCATCTCCAATTTTAGGTTTAGAAGTTTCAGGTTCAGGCGTAGGTTCAGATTTTTTCTTTTTAAATTTGGCCAAAGTAAATTTCTAGCGTAAATCAAGCAAACCATGTTTAATATCTTTGGTAAATTTTGAGCACAATATAGCAAGGGTATAATTTTAGACATAAAATATGATAATTATGGCATTAGCTGGTATAGAGTTAAGATATTTAGTAAATCAAATTTCTGAACAAGTTCAAGGATACTATATCAGCAATATTTATGGTATCAACAAAGATAGTATTCTCTTCAAACTTCATCATACCGAAAAAAGTGATCTCTTTATGATGATTTCAACATCAGGTGTTTGGTTAACTAAAGTAAAAATTGATCAAATGGAACCAAATAGATTGCTTAAGAGGTTAAGAAGTGATCTGTTAAGATTAAAATTGACAAAAATTGAACAAATAGGTGCAGAAAGAATTGCATATTTTATTTTTGAAGGGTTTGGAAAAGAATTCATTTTAGTAGGAGAATTTTTCGGAGATGGAAATATTTTACTTTGTAACAAAGATATGAAAATTTTAGCATTACAGCATTCAATAGAAGTTAGACATAGAAAACTTAGTGTGGGATTAGATTATGCAGAACCACCAGAAAATAATTTTAATATTTTTAATATAAGAGAATCAAATTTTGATGATTTAAAAACAACTGACTTAGTTTCGGCAAAATGGTTTGGAAGAACTTTGGGTTTACCAAAAAAATATGTTGAATCAATATTTGAAATTACAAATGTTGATCCAAAAAAAATTGGAAATTTATTAACATCAGAAGAAATAACTAAAATTTATGAAACAACAAAGAAAATTGTTTCAGATGTAGTATCAGGAAATCATGATCCTGTAATAGTGAAAAATGAAAAAGTAGAAGTCCTACCCGTAAAATTAGGAAAACTAGAAGGGGAAATAACGAATGTTAGTAGCTTTATTGATGGATTAGATACAGTTTTTACAAAAAAAATAGTTGAAAAAGGTAAATCAATTCAATCTAGTGGATCTGATAAAAAGATTAAAAGTTTAGAAACTCAAATTTCTGAACAGGAAAAAGCAATTCAAACTGTCAAAGAAAAATCAAAAAATATTACAAATGTGGCAAACTCACTTTTTGGAATGGTTTCAAAAGGAATAATTTCAATAAAAGATACTTCTGCACAGGAAATTTTAGCAACTAACAATGCAAAATTAATCAATGAAAAAGGAATATCAATAATTATTGTAGAAGATGAAAAAATCAAAATAAATACAGATTCTCCTCTTCAATCAATTGCATCTGTTTTATTTAATCAAGCAAAAAAACAATCAGGTGCTATTAATTCAATTCAAGCAATTAAAGAAAAAACAGAAAAGAAATTAGCAAAATTCCAAAATCAAACAGAAGCTGAAAGAAATTTAGATGTTGTTTCAGAAATTAGAAAGAAAAACTGGTATGAAAGATATAGATGGTTCATGACTAGTGATGGATATCTTGTAATTGGAGGTAGAGATGCAGCATCAAATTCAGCTGTAATTAGAAAACATTTGGTAAAAAATGATAAAGTATTCCATGGAGATATTTTTGGTTCCCCTTTTTTAATTATAAAAGATGCAGAAAATGCACCAGTTACAACAATGAATGAAGTTGCTCATGCAACTGTTTGTTTTAGTAGAGCATGGAGAGAAGGATTGTATGGAGTTAGTGCCTACTGGGTGCATCCAGAACAAGTAAAAAAATCAGCTCCAAGTGGAGAATTCTTACCTAAAGGATCATTTACAATAGAAGGGACACGAAATTTTATCAAATCAGAGACTCTAAAATTGGCTGTTGGAATCATGATAGATGAAGATAATAATTATGTATTAACATGTGGCCCTCCAGAACCAATTAAAAAAAATTCAATATGCTATGCAATAGTTGAACCAGGAGGAGGAGAAATGGCCGATTGTGCAAAAAAAATAAGACTAGAATTTTTAAAAATATTTGAAGATATTACAAAAAAATTTAATATTGATGAATTCGTTCGTGCATTACCTCCGGGTAAAAGTCAAATTAAAGAAGTTAGTATGGGAGATTTAGAAAAACAGAATATTATTGATGAACAGATAGAGTAGATGAATCAGTATCAAGTGACATTTTAATTCCATTTTTAATTGATAGAAATTCTTCATCACTAATAGTAATTAATGGAATATTAGCTAATGCACATCCAGTAGCAACTGTAAGATCTACTTTTTTACAAATCATTGCAAGTGGTGCTGCATTGTTTGATTTTATAGAATAGATAGTATATGCACCTACACTACTGCCAACACCTGATGGAAATACAAGAATAGTATCTTTAATTGGTTTTTCAAAAAGAGGGTGATTTTTATCACTAATAACTCCAGTTTTTTTATCAACTGTTCCCAAAAAATTAATTGGATCATTTGATTTTAAAACAATACCTTCTACTTTTCCTGAAACTAAAATTTTATTCATCTTGTTTCATCTTCGACAATTTGTGTTAATGATTTTAAATTAACATCCACACCATTAGAATTTTTAAGATAAAATGCACCTTTGATACTATTAGTAGTAACTGCATCAACATCATCTTTAGATATCAATGGAGTTAGACATGTACAACAATCAGCAAGAATTTCACATCCAGCACGCTCAAGTTCTGTTATGTAGCCAATTTTTTGTGCCTGTTCCTTTACAGTTCGAGGTAAGAAAACCATACATCTTTTTTGAAAAGAACGACCTTTTAGTTTAGTAGTAAGATCAGAAATTTCATCCAAACCTAATTGAGGACTTCCTAATGTAATCAAATCACCTTTTTCTGAAGTGTTTAGTTCATCATGAACATTTTGCATTTCTTTTTCATCAAAATCTATTTTTTCAGTATTTGAGTCACCTTCACCAAAATTAAATTTAGCACAAGTTCCAGATGTTCCCATTCCTCCACACATCGCTTTACATTGTCTTTGATCCATCTCTCCAAGACCAGAAATATTTACAGACGTATCACCTATTTTTCCAGCATAAAATCCTAACATTCCATATGTTAATTCATTTGGATTTTTAACTTTCATTTGAATTGTAATATTTGGAGTATCTTCTTTTCTTAATGAAGAATAAGGGCTTTTACCGATAATTGCACTAGCTAATGCACTAAACGCACTTTCTTTGTTTGTTTTTAAATTATCATAAGAATTTGCATGAATTGCAGCATTACTTTCTGCAAATGCAACTTGTGTTCCATTTTTAGGAATATCAAAAATTTCATATGGAATGCAAGAAAATGATGGAATAACTCCCATTGTTTCATATGAATTTCTAATTGATAGTTGTTTAGAAATAAAATTTTCATCTAAGTTGTAATTAGATACATTATCAATATCAAATCCCATTGGATTCAAAGTTGTTTTTACTGTAACACGAGCATCCTTACTAATACTAGATAGAAGTTCTTCTCCAGCATCACCAATTGTATTATAATTTACACCAGAAAGATGAGCCCATTCAATAGGAATTAATTTTTCAGCATCAGTTGCTTCACCAGTTGCAACCAAAATTCTATATGCCATTTGCATAGTTTCTCCTTGTTCACCTTTTAGTGCAGATTCTTCTTCTCTTGTAAGCTCCACAAAATATGTTGGTTATTTACAGATATAATACTTGTATGTAAAATATTACATGAATATAGAAAAAATTCTACGTGGAATGATGTCTACTATGAATTCTGTAAAACCCCCCAGAATGACTGCATTAAGAGAACTTCATGAGGTAGAAACTGGTGGTCCATTTAGCATACTCATTGGGACTATTTTATCTGCTAGAACTAAAGATGAAAGTACAACCAAAGTGTGTAAAGTTTTATTTTCCAAATACAAAAATGCCAAATCTTTGAGTAAAGCTAAGGTAAAAGATATAGAGAAAATCATAAAGTCCATTGGATTTTACCATGTAAAATCTAAAAGAATTATCGAGGTTGCAAAGATAATTGATAAAAAATACAAGGGAAAAGTTCCAGATGATTTGGATACTCTAGTTTCATTACCAGGAGTTGGTCGTAAAACTGCAAACTGTGTACTAGTTTATGCATTTGAAAAACCAGCAATTCCTGTGGATATTCATGTTCATAGAATTTCAAACAGATTGGGTTTAGTTGATACCAAAATCCCTGAAGACACAGAACAAGAACTAATGAAAAAGATACCAAAAAAATACTGGCTTGAGATTAATGATACATTTGTAATGTATGGTCAAAATATCTGCAAACCAATATCACCAATGTGTAGTGTTTGTAAAATTAAAAGAAATTGTAAATATTATAAAACTAAGAACGCTTCTTAGTAAAATATAACGTTGCTCCTATAATTCCAATTCCTGCTGCAACATAAAATGGGAAAAATGCAAACATATTCTTTCCAGGATCACCAGATAGTATTTCTATAATCATCACACCTGAATTTATTGCAGGTGGATCAGTACTTCCTTCCATTCCATGAACCGAATATGATTCAAGTTCAAATTTTCCAATATCCAAATTTGTTACTACTATTCTTGCTCCATTATTTACAGTTAATCCTGCTCTATCAGTATATGACACAATAGATTTTGCTTCGGGATACCATCCTCTATCTAAATCCCTATGAACAACAACGTATCCTTCATCAGGAGTTTGTACTGCAACCCAAAATTTATTGTCAGGTTTTGGACCCATACCTACTTCAATAAATTCACTACTATTCTCTTTATCATATACTCGAAAAACTGCATTTCCATTTGGATTTGCATAAAGTAAATTATTATCAATAGTAATTTGCCAGCTAATACTATGAACAGTATTTAGAGGAATTATTGGAGCGTTACGCAATACTGTATTGAATTTTTCAGCAGGAATTTCCATATTTTCAATAATTAAAGAAGGATTAACTTCTTGTGCAAATGCAGGAGTAATTATGAATCCAAGAAATATAATTATGAGAATTAGATATTTCATGAGCTAATCTAAATTTGTTTGAATAAATATCTAATCAACAAAAGGTTTTGGAGTATCCAAAATTACCTTTGCTACTTCAGGTCTTAAAATAAATTCAGATGGTGCTTGTCCATTTTGAATCATTTCTCTAAGTGCAGTTCCACTAATTTGCTCTTTCACATCATTATCATGTGGACATGCCTTTGGAGTTGTGTAAGTTAGGCATTTTTTACAGTAAAAGAACGGTGGGAAAAATACTGGAGAAATTTCTAACTCAGGATAATCATCAAAGATTTTTTGTGCTGCCATTGGATCATAAAATTTTCCAACACCTGCATGATCACGTCCTATAATGATATGAGTACAACCATAGTTTTGTCTCATAATTGCATGGTGAATTGCTTCTTTTGGACCAGCATACTTCATTTGTGTATGTAATGTTCCAAGTTGACATCTATTTTCAGGATAGTATAATTTTATCATAGTTTCATAACATTTTACAATCACTTCATCTACAAAATCACCAGATTTTTTCTTACCAATTACAGGATTTACAAATACACCATCACGAGTTGTTATGGCTGTCTTTTGTAACATTTCATGTGCTACATGTGGTGGATTTCTTGTTTGAAAAGCACAAATTGTTTTCCACCCGGCTTTTACAAAAGATTCTCGAGTTTGAATTGGTGTTAATCTATTTTTTCTAATTTCAGTATCATTTGGTCTTTGGATAAAATCAATTTTACCACTAACCAAGAAATCTTTCATTGACATTGTGTATGCAACACCAGGATGTGATGAATCAGTAGTGCCATAAACTCCTTGAACAGTTTTCTCTTTATCAAAAGTAAATGTTTCATCAACATGTAATACTGCAATTCCAATCCCATCTGGATTTTGTAGTAAAACATCTCCTGCTTCTTTCATTTTAGATGCAGTATTCTCATCAACATCAAGTACAATGGGAATAGTCCATGCCAAATCATTGGAAAGTCTTCCACGAGATACAACACTTTCAAAGTCTTGTTGTCCCAAAAATCCCTCTAAAGGACTAAAAATTCCATCTGCAATATTTTCAACATCATTTGCTAAATCTTCAGTAATAGTAATTGAAAATAATCCCGTAGTATCAACTTTAGTAATTCTGTTAACTAGAACTCCACCATGAGGTTTTATTGAATTATTCTCTGACATGTCTAATCTCTATTTGTGGTCTATATGAAGGCCACATTCTTTGTTACCATCTTGTTCCCACCACCATCTACCTGCACGAAGATCCTCACCAGGTTTTATTGCTCGAGTACAAGGTTCACATCCAATACTTGTAAAACCTTTGTCAAGAAGACTATTGTATGGTAAATTATTTTTTTTAATATATGCTTGAATTTGATCCCAAGTCCAATCAATTATGGGATTAATTTTTAAAATTTCACCATGGCCATGATCTAATTGAAATATTGTAACATCTTCACGATTTTTTGTCTGATCACGTCTTAATCCTGTTATCCAACCATCTAAAGTATTCAACATTTTATTCATTGGATGAACCTTACGAATTTCACAACAAAGTTTTCTGTTATCTACACTTTCATAGAAAAGATCTAATCCTTTTTCTTTAACCATCTCTTCAACTTCTTTTGTATCAGGAAGTATAACTTCAACTGAAATATTATATTTTTTTTCAACAATTTCCATAATATCATAAGTTTCTTGTGGAAGTCTTCCAGTACCAAGAGTAAAAAATCGAAAGTTAGGATTAATTTTTAGCATAATATCCATAACAACTGCATCTTCAGCACCAAAACTTGATGCTTTAGCAACTTTAGGATGTAAATTATCTGATACCCATTGCAAAGCTTCTTCAGTAGTTTTAATTGTAGAATTCAGATTATCTACTTGTTCCTGTGTAAATTTTGTCACATATTGATATAAAATATTTCTTTTATATTGATTACCCAAAAATTTATGCTAAATTATAAACAAGTAAAATTCAAAATAGAAAAGATGAACAAAATATCATATGTAGTAGTTTTTCCAAGTATATTTTCTAAAAATAAAATTCCACAATTAATTAAAAATATTAAAAAAGTTCTAAAAATTAAAAATCAAGAATATAATTCTGTAAAATGTGATGGGGACATTATTTTAGTTGATGCAAATGATCCTGTATTTGCATCATCAGCTATCAATCTACTTTTTGGTATTGAAAAAATTGCTATTGCAAGACAAATAAAAAATGATTTTCAAAATATTATTTCAGAAATTACAACAGTTGGAGGCAATTTGTTGTTAAAAGGAGAAAAATTTTTAGTTAAAGTAGAAGGAATATCAAAAGGATTTCTTGTTAAAGATATAGAAATAGCTGCTACTTCTAACATAATAGAAAAAAAATCTAATTTAGGAGCTCATCCTGGAACTGATGAAAATTTTGATAAATTACTTTACACATATTTAACAAAAAATAATGCATACATTTGCATTTTTTCAGATAAAGGTAAAGGTGGAATTCCATATCAATCACAAGATCAACAAA
>CAJQSS010000041.1 GCA_905616385.1 uncultured Candidatus Nitrosopumilus sp.
CTCTTCAGATTCTTGAGTTGCAACAACTTCCTCTACAACTTCTTCAACAACTGTTTCCTCTACAACTTCTTCAACAACTGTTTCCTCTACAACTTCTTCAACAACTGTTTCCTCTACAACTTCTTCAACAACTGTTTCCTCTACAACTTCTTCAACAACTGTTTCTTCAGAATGAGTTTCCTCTCCTGCTTCTTGTACTATGATTGTTCCTTGCATCCAAGGATGAATCATATCAAAATAAGCAAATTCACCTATGTTTTCTGGTATCCATTCAGCTGAATCTCCTGGTGCTAGTATACCTGTATTGAATTCAGTACCAATAATATCATCTGATGGAACTCCTGAGGAAAATGTATGTGAAACACTATCAGTATTTGAAAATATTACAACACCACCAACATCAACTGTTGCAGTATTTGGATTGTAACATCCATCTACTTCACAACCTGAATCTGGAAAACTTGAACCTGGTACGGGGGTAATTGTAATTTCTGAATGATCTGCAAAACTAGCAGGTGACATTGAAATTATACCTGCCACTAAAGTAAATAATAGAAAGATTGAGCTTATTGCTTTAGTCTTCATTAAACAAATTACTTGTATGGATACATAAAAACTTCTCTAGGATTCTAAACTAGCATGGACTTTTACGCTCCATGTCATCGCAATAGTTTTAGGGATTTTGATGTTTATACTAATATAAATAAAATTTTATTAAACTTATTAAGAAATTGTTATAAATTTCATTATTGAATTTATCTTATAAAATAGGTTCGCTTGCAGCAGTTTCCATAACTGCAGTATTTTTTGGTTTTTATATTGAGCCTGAACCTCGACATGAACTTGAAGCAATCAATTCCATTGGTGAACCCCCTCAACAACAAGAAATTCCATTAAAACCAGACATTGTTGAAAAAATATTAAAACCAGACATTGTATTGCCTGATGATGCTGGGTTTCCAGTGAACGCTACTTCAATTAATCCTTGACTTTGAAGCATAATTAATTAGACAGAAAGAGCCTGAATATCAAAAAGTTGACATGATGCTAGCATTTATGCAAAATTATTTTACAACAATAATCCCATTACTGACAAGAAATTCTAAAGCACTAACAAATGATTGATCATCTATTATACCATCTACCCACCAACCTGCATTATTTTTTACCCATTCAGGAACTGTACCACCTGTACCGTCTGATTCAGGTAAATTTGGAATTACAATAATTCCATTACTTATCATAAATTCAATTCCCGTTACAAATGAACCATCATCAATTAATCCCTGATTCCACCATGATGCGTTATTTTTAATCCAAGATGGAATTTCTATAATGCCTTCATCTACAATAAAAAATGCATCTGTTTTTCCATATCCAAATATAGTATCAAAATCAGTAGCTAATAATACAGAATTTTTGTCTGCGTTTTCTTGTATCTTCATCGTTACTTGTTGAGGAGATAATTTTGGTTCTTGTTCTAGTAGTAGTGCTACAGTTCCTGCAACATGAGGGGCAGCAGCAGATGTACCATAAAATGGATTTCCACCATATGCTTGTGTGTCAACACCGTCAGGTGCGACAACATTTGGCACATTTAATCCATTATTGGTTGGTCCTTGAGATGAGAAATCTTCCAAGTAGTCATCTAAATAATGAATTGCACCAACTACAATTGCTCCATTAGCATCAGTTGGAACACTAACACTTCCTTGAGGCGTGGAGTATTCTAAAATATCTGATGGACTAAAAATTTCTAAAATATCTGGGGGTGAGTCAAATCCAAAATAACTAATTCCAACATCATACGCTCCCACAGTTTCAGGCATAAATGAAATCCATTCAAATGCATTATCTTTTGTATTTTGAGCATTTGCAGAATATGCTACTCTATGTCCATCTGGATCAATTAATGTCAAATCAAAATCATTAACTGAATTTGATGGTAAGTCACTCCACAATAGATACATCACAATTGGTTGTTGGTAATCAATTCTTTGTTGAGTAACTGAAACAGTTAATCCTTCATCGTTACTTGAAAATTCATGCCATCCATTTCCATCTACATCTACATAATTTCCCTGCCAATGAGTTTCAGCATAATTTCCTGCAGACAGTACAAATGGAATTCCATTATCAATTACTTGTTGAACTTTTTGAGTCATGATACTTGTCCCATCAGTGGAATAACTGGTCCATCCAGCAGACATTGTCATTACATCAACTTTACTCATTGCATAATCTACTGCATCTATAAATTCTAATTCAGTTCCAAAAGAATACAGGTATAATTCAATATCAGGAGCTACATCTACAATAATTTCAGATACGGCAGTTCCATGAATTATTTCAGTCCCCAACCCTGTTATGGGAATCAGAGAATTATCAAAGTCATGTCTAAATGATTTTGTTTCTGAAATATTATTTTTAATTTCAGAATTTATAATGTCAAAACCCAAATCAAATACTGCAACTTTTACACCATTACCAGTAACTCCAGCATCTTGAACTAGATCTGCATTAATTGATTCTACACCTTCTGAAATACTAATTGTATTTTGAGTAGGAGCCATAGGTGGACGTAAGTTTTGGACATTAGAAATATCAGATAATTTTGAAATTTTTTCTACAGGAATCAATATCTGGATCATATCTTGTTTATTTACCTCAATTTTTCCAAGATTTTTAATTTCCAATAGTTTTTGAGGCGTTAAATCTTTGACTGAAATTATCATTCGCACATCTCCGTTATTGTATTTTAAACCCATTTTTTTAGCAAATTTTTCAGGATTGCTACTCTGTTTTAGCTCAAATAGCACAGTGTTTTCTTTTGAAATAACTTTTTCAGGCCTATCTACAGTAATTTTTTTATTTATTTTGATAGATGGTTCTAATTTAGTAAATATTCCATCATAGGATTGTATTTTTCTTTGCTGTTTTAATTCCTTTTTCAAGTCTTCAATTTCTTTAAGTTGAATATTTGTAGGTGTAGTTTTTTCTAAGAGATGCTTTTTCTCTTTGAGTAATTTAATTTTAGTTTTTAGATAATCTTCATTTTCTTTTATCTTGCCTTCAACAAATGATTTTCTATCTAGTTCAATTTCCCGAAGTTTTACAGATGTTTCAATTTCTTTTTTAGTTTTTTCCACCTTAACTTTTCTTTCTTCATACTTT
>CAJQSS010000042.1 GCA_905616385.1 uncultured Candidatus Nitrosopumilus sp.
GGAAGTGAATTTATTAAATTTACAACTCCAATGTTCATTGGAGCAGAATTCATTGTAATTTATTATTTAAAGAAAAAAGGAATAGAACTTTCAAAAGCTACATGGATTGCACTTGTTGATATTGTAACTGAGGTTCTTGCAGCTGGTTTATTGTCTATGCTAGCAGGAATAATTGCATTATTGAATGGAGCATATGTTGTTGGAATAGTTATTTTAGCTACTAGTATTTCTATAACATCTTTATGGATGATAATGTTCTTTTTATCTTCTAAACATACATTTCAAGTTCCAAATATTTTAGAAACAATTGTTAAAAAATTGGGAAAAGAAAAAGGAAATAAAATTATTAATCAAACAAATTCTTGGATGGAAGAAACATGTACCATGATTAGAGAGAATATACAAACACCAGAATCTAAAAAAATATTTACAATTTCATTCTTACTTTCATTAGTTTCTTGGTCATTTTATGGAATCTCTTTTATGATTATTGCAATGGGAACTGGATACATAATTAGTGCATTTGATTCCATAATGGCAGTTATGGGTGCAAATGCAATTGGAAATTTACCTATTACAATTGGCGGTTCAGGTTTAGCTGAATTTGGTATTGTAGCTTATCTCAATAACTTAAATCCATTTGATTTTACTATCACTGAAGGAATTCTTGCTTGGGATGCAGTAATTGGTTGGAGAATTGCAACATATTATGTTCCAATAGCAATTACCTGGTTATTATTAGTCAAATTAGCCTTGAGTAAAATCCCAAAAACACAAAAAAAATAGAAACCACTTTATCATTAAATGTTTTTTTTTATTTGTGGATTTTAAAAATAAAGTAGTTCTAATCACTGGAGCATCATCGGGAATTGGTAAACAAACTGCAATAGAATTTGCAAAATTAGGTTCAAATATTATTTTAGTTGCAAGAAGAAAAAATAAGCTTGAACAAGTAGAAAATGAGTTAAAGCAATTCAATGTAAATACATTAGTTTGTGTATGTGATGTTTCAAAAAAAGATCAAGTGGAGGAACTGTCTAAAACTGTTCTTCAAAAATTTAATTCCATTGATATTTTGGTAAATAATGCTGGTTTTGCAATTTATGGTTCAGTATCTGATCTCAGCATAGATGAGATAGAATCTCAGATGGAAACTAATTATTTTGGAATGATTTACTGTGTAAAAAATTTTCTTCCATTAATGCTAAAGAAAAAATCTGGTCATATAGTAAACGTAGCATCTGTTGCTGCAAGCTTTGGTTTACCTGGAATTGCTTCATACTGTGCATCAAAATTTGCAATGTTAGGATTTTCTGAAGGTCTTAAGCATGAACTTAGTGGTACTGGAGTTGGAATAACAGTTGTTAGTCCAATAATGGTAAAAACTAATTTTTTTGATCATCCATCTTTTGAGAAAATGCCAAAATATTCACCAACATCTCTTAATTCTAAAACAGTTGCAAAAGTAATTGTTAAAGCTGCTAATTCATCTAGACTTGAAATTATTACACCTTCAATAGTTCGTGGTGCAGTGTGGCTAAAACATACATTTCCTTATTTTATTAATCCAATTTTAGGAAAATCTTTCAAAAAACAATTAGATTCTACAAAAGTTGATTAATTTTATTATTCAATATCGTCTTTCTTCCCCCATTGTTAAATTAATATTAATTGTCTAGATTTTTTTCTTTTTTACTTTTTGACCACCATTCAAGATAGTCATCATGTTTATCATCCCGTGTTCTTTCTTTCTGATTTAATTTGTATCTTATATCTGATATTTGTTCTCTTGACGCATATAATCCACATTTTTTACAAATGAAATTTTTTGTATTTTTATCCATTTCCATTGGAATTTCAACTTCATCAAATAATTTGTAAAGATCTTGTTTATCTCTATTTTCTTCTTCTACTTCTTCTTCATATTTAGTTAGAATTTTCTTTTTTGCTCTTGCTGTACATTCTGGACAATTAGGCACTAATGATCTGGCTTAATTTTTTCCATAAAAGCGTTCCCACATTCTTTATTGATCGATATTTTATCTGACACGCGGATTTTTTCATCATCCCTTGCGGTCCGTTCGCCCATCGAAATCCCGCGTGCCAGATAATAAAAACTTCTGAAATAATCTATTATCTCTTTTCTTCTAGTATTTTTGCTGCAATTTTTGCTGAATTTTCAGCACCATTAGGAACAAAATTCTTTGAAAATTCTTTTAAATTATCTTCAAAATCATCATAATTTTCTTTAATTTTTGAAATTGCTTTTGTAACATGTTTTGTTTTTATGGCTAAAACTCCAAGATTTTTCTCTTCAGCCCATTTGATATTATTAGTATGTTCATCATATATTGGAATTCCAATTATTGGTTTTGATTTTCCACCCATTATTTCACCCATTACAGTATGTGAGCCATTAACAACTGTATATTTACATAAATCCAAAATAGTATCTTTTTCTTGTTCTGAAAGAAATCCAATATCAATTTGAATCCAATCAATTTTTTTTTCTAATGCATCTGAAATTGAATATTTTTTACCATCTTTTCCTATTACTGAATCAATACTTGATTCATTTCTTGCATGTGAAATAATTCTTTTTTCATTACTCATTTCATTTTCATGAAATACTTCTTCATATCTTTCACCAGTTCCATCATTTGTAGATTTATTACCTGTTCTCATCCAATAAC
>CAJQSS010000043.1 GCA_905616385.1 uncultured Candidatus Nitrosopumilus sp.
ATTCATTCTCACCAATTATAGCTGATTATGAGCGTGAAAATCCATACTTCAAAGAAGCTGTCAAGTTAGCTATTACTCCCATGATTTCCACTCTATCACTAATGGAGAATGCAGAAACTGAGTCAGAAGTTTTGAGTATTGGATTATCCGTAATTGCACTCAATTTGGGAATGTATCTTGGAGTTCCAGCTATAGTTATAATTGGAATTAAAAAACGATCGACAATCTATTGATGAAATTGTTCCTATGTGATCCTTTTTTGTTATATGGGTAATACTTCTTTAGTAAGCAAAATTTATTTTAAAATGAAGTAATAATGCGTGATAAAAGAAGTAAATTACAAATTTATTTTGATGTATTTTCTGCAATTTTATTAGAAAAACAAGATAATGAAGTGATATCTAAAACTAGACTTCAACACAAAAGCAATACCTCATATGATAAACTATTGAAATATCTTAATGAGATGACTGAGAAAGGACTAATTAAAATGGAAAATGAAATAGATACTACTGAATTAGGAACTAAATTTTATCAAGACTATTCTAGTGTTAATGATTTAATTAATAAAATTACTCAAAGATTAACTTAGACAAAATTAAATTTTTCTATTTTGTTTTCTTTTGTAAGAAATAAGATTTCTTGATGTGAATCAAGTAAATTTTTCATAAATTGTGGTGCCAATTCTTTATCAACACTTGGTACATGAAATGAACAAATAAAATTTCCTGGAATTTTATGAAAATTATCATCCACGCATTGCTCTATTTCTTGCATTGATTCTGTTTTTTTATCTGTATTAAAATCAAAATAATGTGTTGATACCACTCTGATTTTTCCATCTTGTGGTAATGATTCCACTTTTGCTGAAATCATTTTTTCATAATCCTCAAATTTTTTTGGAATTGGAATTATGTTTAGCAATCCCTTTTCAATATTATTTTGAACATCAATCCCAAATCCCTTCATATTTTCCTTTAATTTTTCAGTATCATTAGTTGTATAGAAACAACGTTGCCCCATTTCCAAACCTTTTTTAATAAAATTAAATTCTATTTCTTCAGCCTTTTTTTGTTCTTCATGAAATAATAGTATGTGTGTATTGTCAAGTGATTCTAAATGATCATTACTAATCTGTGTATAACTCATTTTGATATTATTTTTTGAATAATTTCTAGTATTTAGAGCTTTTAATATTCTACCAGCTGGTGCCACAGAAGTAAATGGGTTGATACATGTATCTGTTTTAACATCTAGATTTTCTTATTTTTTTAAAAAATTAACGGATCTAAAAATATCTAGATACTCATCATGGTGCGTAATCGGATTAAATACTAAATCAATATTCTATTCAATGGCATATTTGAGAGTAAAATCCATCCGTGACCAAAAATACCTCTATCTAGTAAAAAGTCACTGGGATTCTAAAAAAAAGACGTCAAAACAGAGTATTATCAAATATTTGGGAATAGAATCTGATGTATCTCTTTCTGATATTCCTGAAAATTTTAGAGATTCTGAAAAAATAATTGATTATTTTATGAATCAAAAATATTTTCAACCTACAGTTCAAAATGAAATAACTAAAAAACTTCAAAAAGATTTACTTTCATCTTTCAAAAATAGTGATTATATTGAAGCAAATTCTTTACTTGAATCATACAAAAAAATATATGGATTTGAGTCATTTCTTACTAATGTTCTGATTCCACTAATTGAAGAAATAGAATCATTGGGATATTCCAAAAAAATTGATTTAGGTACGCAAACAACTTGTTATAATGCAGTACAAGATTTAATGAATTTAATTTTAGAAAATAATACTATTCCATTAAAAAAGAAAAAAATCTTGATTTGTGTACCTTATGGTGAACAGCATACATTCGGTACAAAAGTACTTGAATCCCAACTTTTATCTAACGGAAATGTTGTTTACAATCTTTCTCCTTTTACCCCTGTTTCAACTATAATAGAATCTATTGAATACAATAATCCTGATTTTATTTTTATTTCCATCACCCTTGATGAAAATACTTTATCTGCTAAAAGAATGATTCAAAAAATTAATGATCAATATACAATTCCAATTATTGTTGGAGGTCAAGCTGTAAAAAATAATTCAGAAAACTGGAATTCTTCTATTGGACAAAATCTTTCAATTACAAAATTTTTAAAACTTATTCAATCCAAGAAATCTGAAATCATCCAAACCGTATAGTTATTTTTATTTGTCTTTTTTGTAGTTCTTTTGATTGATTTTTTGTTTTGAACTTCTTTTCAATATTTTGACTTTTTTATTCTATTTTATATTGTAATTTTAATTTTTAATTGTTCATTGATGTCCTCAATTACCTTTGAAAGTATATCTGAATTTGATGTAAAGAATCCTCTATACTCGTGATCTCCTATGTCTTCTGCTACTAGTCCAAATGGTCCATTATCGTCTTTTGTCACCACAATCCACATTGGAGAAATATTTGTTCCATCACAACTTACTACTTCTGCAGATGGTGGGGGGTGTGGGGCTAAATCTGGATTATTAAAATTACCAATTATCCATGCTTTTGAAATTTTATCTAAAATTTCCCTGTAACGCTCTTCAACGTACTTGTATCTGGCTTCCGTTTCAAAAGTAGCTAATAATGGTGTGTTATGTTTTACTGCATAATTTTCTAATAAAATACTTAGCCTGTATAGTTCCTTTTTACCTGTTCTAAAATTAACATA
>CAJQSS010000044.1 GCA_905616385.1 uncultured Candidatus Nitrosopumilus sp.
TGAACATAGAAAAATTAGAAGAGAAATTATTGAACATCCAGGTGCAGCGGCAATGCTTGCATTTGATGAAAAAGGTAAAGTGTTGTTGGTGAAACAACATCGATTTCCACATGGGTATATTTTAGAGATTCCAGCTGGTACTTTGGAAAAAAAAGAAAAACCAATTGATTGTGCATATAGAGAAATTATTGAAGAAACTGGTTACGAGGCCAAAAAAATGACTAAATTAATCTCATATTTTCCTTCAGTAGGCTATAACAAAGAAGAAATTCACATTTTTGTAGCATCAGGAACAAAAAAGAAATTTGAATTAAAATTAGATAATGATGAGTTTATCACGGTTGTAAAAATGGATATTAAAAAATTAATTAGAATGATTAAATCGGGAAAAATTATTGATTCAAAAACAATTTGTGCAGTAATGATTTATGCTGCGAAAAAAAAATTATTGTAATACTTTACTGATAACTTGGTTTAACTAGATCACTAATATCAGACCAGGATTGTAGAATTTTCTCAAACATATAGATAAGATCAAATAATGGAAGAGAGATTTGTTTTTCACTTTCTAAAGAAGAACGAATTTTAGAGATTTTTGTAGAATTAGTTCTTTGTAGTGTAATTGC
Source organism: uncultured Candidatus Nitrosopumilus sp. (assembly GCA_905616385.1). GTDB lineage: Archaea > Thermoproteota > Nitrososphaeria > Nitrososphaerales > Nitrosopumilaceae > Nitrosopumilus. Next base: position 627 of record CAJQSS010000044.1, read on the forward strand.
ATTAATTGCAAGCATTCTATTATTAGAAATAAAAGAATCAATTGTTTTAATTTGTATTTCTTCCATATCTTTTGCAAAATCATATAATTTTTTTAACTCTACTTTAGATAGATTTGATTTAATTAATAATTTAGATAATTCTACAACAGTATCACCTGCAATTTCAAGTGTATTTGCAGCAATTCTATAATCAAGAATGTCAATATTTTCTAGATTAAAAATGCCAGCTAATCTAGTATCCATGATAGTACTTCGGATTAATCTAACAAGAAGAAAATATTGTCTATTAATTTCAGCATCACGATTTGCTACTGCTTCAAGATTTGTTTTATCTCCACTTTTTAGAGCTAATACAACATCATTAAACATTCCAAGTGCAATTGAGCTCATTCGTTTTAAGATATTTTGTGGATTTATTGATGTCTCATCAAGTAAAAACTGAACAGAAATATTTGCTGCATCTTCATCAATAATTTCCAGTCCAACTAATTTTCTCATAGAACCACGAACACTTTCTCTATCAGTAATTGAAATAGAAGATTTTCCAACAATCCTAATTATGTCAAATCCTAAAAGATATGCACCAGTGATTGTTGGAACAATACCCTCACCCTTTGATAATGGATATGGAATTATAACTTCTTTTGAGGGTCTCTTGCTTAGTTGTGTTCTAATTGATAGATTATTTTGATTTGTTTCAATTTCAACTTGATTGCTTTTCTTCAGATTATTTGCATCAATCCATTCTTTTGGAAGCGAAACAAGAATACTACTTCCAATCTTTTGTAGGCGTCGTGTGAATGTAGTCAATTTATACTAATTTATATTATTTAAGCCAAGTATTAATATTTTCAAATATATCAAATTTGATCATAATGGCAACAGCATTTTGTCCAGCACACATTACAGGTTTTTTCAAAGCCGAATTAGACAAAGAAGATTCAAACCAATTAGGTTCGTTAGGTGCAGGGTTTTCCATACAAAAAGGTGTCAAGACTACAGTTACAATTAGAAACAAAACAAAACATGACATTTCAAATTTTACAATCAAAGTAAATGGTTTTGAATCAGGAGATATGAGAGTCTCTGAAGCAATTCTCAGCAAATTTTCTACAGAAGAAAAATTTGTAGATATTATACATGAAATTGATGTTCCAGTTGGATATGGATTTGGTTCTAGTGCAGCAGTTGCATTATCATTAGCTATTGCATTAAACGATGCATTAGAATGTAAATTATCTAAAATTAAAGTTGCACAAATAGCACATGGTGTTGAAATAGAATGTAAAACAGGATTAGGAGATGTTTTAGGATCATATTATGGTGGATTTGAAATTAGAGATAAACCAGGAGCACCAGGTATTGGACACATTCAAAAAATTACTTTAAATAAAATTTCTATAATTATGATATGTTTTTCTCCAATTTCAACAAGTAAATTCATCAAAGAAAGATTACCACAAATTAATGGTCTTGGAGGAAAAATGGTAAATAAATTATTAGAATCAAAAAATTATGAACATTTTCAAGAAATGTCTTTAGAATTTGCAAAATATGTAGATGTTATGACACCAAGGATGCAAAAAGTAGTCAATGAATTATCTAAAAATAATATTAAATGTGGAATTGCATTATTTGGTGAAACAATTTTTTCAATGATTCCAAAAGAAAAAGAAAATAAGGTTTTAGAGATTTTAGAAAAATATTCTGATGGAATAATTATAAAATCAGAATTAGATGATACAGGAGCAAGAGTTCTTTATAATTAATTAAAAAATATGACTATAATTCCTAAATCACATCCAAGATTAAATTCTCTTTTAATTCGTGAAAAATTAGTTAAGGGATTTGATAATAATTTAATTGCCAAAGAAGGGCTTTTGGCTCATGGTAGAGGGGAAGCTTTTGATTATCTTATAGGTGAAAAAACCTCAAAATCTGCTAAGGAGGCAATAAAAGCAGCAGCATTTATGCTGAAAAATGCAAAAAACTCCGTAATTTCCGTTAATGGTAATTTTGCAGCTTTATGTCCTAAAGAAATAATTCAATTAGCAAAAAATACAAATTCAAAAATTGAAGTCAATTTATTTTATTCTAGTGAAAAACGTAAAAAAGCAATTACTAAAATTCTCAAAAAATCAGGTGCAAAAGAGATTTTAGGATTAAATAAAAAATTATCTAAAAAATTATTAGGAATTGATAGTGCAAGAAGAATTGTTGATAAAAATGGAATATTTTCAGCAGATGTTGTTTTAGTTCCTTTAGAAGATGGTGATAGAACAATTGCCTTAAAAAAAGCAAAAAAGAAAATTATAACATTTGATTTAAATCCACTTTCTAGAACTGCTGAAACTGCAGATATTACAATAGTAGATAATGTAACACGTGCTATGAAATTACTTATTATTGAATCAAAAAAGGGTTTAAAAAAATCTTCAACATATAATAATAATAAAAATCTGAAATTAGCAATTTTAGAAATTCGAAAAAATTTGGAAAGGAGAGCAAAAAATGCATAAAACTATCAAAGATATTACAGAAATGAAAGGCAAAGAGAAAATTACTGTTTTAACAGGATATGATTCTACAATGGTAACATTATGTGAACAAGTAGATGTAATTCTTGTAGGAGATAGTGCAGGTATGGTGATGTTGGGATATGACAATACAACTTTAGTAACTATGGATGATATGATCAGATTTACAACTGCTGCAAAAAATGCTAGAAAAAATTCATTAATTGTATCAGATCTACCAATTAATTCGTATAAAAATGAAAAAGATGCTATTACAAATTCATTAAGACTTGTCGAAGCTGGTGCTGATGCTGTAAAATTAGAAGGTGGAAAAGAAGTTGCAGGAATAATAAAATCAATTACAGAATCAGAAATACCTGTTATGGGTCATTTAGGATTATTACCACAAACTGCTGAAAAATATACAGTTCAAGGAAAAACAAAAGAAGATGCAATTCAACTAATTGAGGATGCGAAAATTATTACAGAATCAGGCGTATTTAGTATAGTTTTAGAGATGGTTACAAGTCAAGTTGCAAAAATAATAACAGAAAAAGTTTCTGTACCAACGATAGGAATTGGTTCAGGAAAAGATTGTGATGGACAAGTTTTAGTTGTTCATGATATGTTAGGATTATTTGAAAAAATAAAACCAAAATTTGCAAAAAGATACCTATCTTTATCTGAAGAAATAAGAAATGCAGTAAAATCATATGTAACAGATGTTAAAAAAGAAAATTTTCCAACAAATGAAAATGAATTCCAAATGGATGAATCTGAATATAATAAATTGAAGGAAGAAATTGTCTAAAAGAAAATTAGAACATCCATCATTAGATATAGTAGAATCAAGGGGAACAGAACTTTCTGGTAAAAAAATTGTATTATGTGTTGCTGGAAGTGTTGCAGCATACAAATCAATTGAACTTGCAAGATTGTTAATGAGACATGGAGCAAAAGTTACGTGTGTAATGAGTAGCGCTTCAACAAAAATGATTAAGCCCGATTATATGAAATGGGCAACAGGAAATGATGTTATTACAAAATTAACAGGTAAATTAGAGCACATCAATATTGCAGATTATAAAAGATCAGATCTTATTATTGTATATCCAGCTACTGCCAATACATTAGGAAAACTTGCAAATGGAATTGATGATACTCCGATTTCAACGGTACTTACTGTAGGATTTGGTTCAAAAACACCAATTCTAATGGCTTTAGCAATGCATGCATCAATGTATGAAAATGTAGCAGTTAAAAAAAATATTTCATTTCTAAAAAATAAAATTGATTTTATATCACCAAATATGATAGAGGGTAAAGCAAAAGCATCAGAACCAGAAGAAGTACTTGATTTTGTTTTAAAGAAGTTTGGGTTATCATCTAAATTACAGGGTAAAAAAATTCTAATGACTGCTGGACCAACAGTTGAACAAATAGATCCCATTAGAGCAATTACAAATCAAAGTACTGGTAAAACAGGAGTAAGTTTAGCAAAAGAATTAGTTTCTGCAGGTGCAAAAGTTACTTTTGTTTATGGGCCAGGTAATGAAAAACCACCAAAAGGTGCAAAAATTATCAATGTTGTATCAAGTAATGAATTATATAATGTGGTAAAAAATCAATTAAAAAATAAATTTGATATTGTAATTATGGCTGCTGCAATATCTGATTATATTCCTAAAAATCCAAGTAAGAAAAAAATTAAAAGTTCAAAGACAAATCTTTCAATTAGCCTCAAAAAAGCTCCTAAAATCATAAATGAAATTAAAAAAATTCAAAAAAATATTCTATTAGTTGGTTTTAAGGCAGAAACAAATGTTACAAATACTCAATTAATTAAATCAGCTAAAAAAAAATTAAAAGAATCATCATCAGATATAATCATAGCAAATGATATTGGAACATCTCGATATAAAAAAAATTCTCAAAATAATCAAATTATAATTGTGGATTCAAAAAAGAATATTATTTCAGGTTGGATGAAAAAAGAAAAAATTGCAAAAATTATAAGAAAACAAATTGAATTAAAACTAAAATGAAAGTTATTCATTCAAAATATAAACAAAGAAATATGAAAATTTGGAATGAAGTTGCTCCAAGATATCATAAAAGATGGGCTAGTGTAAATAAAGGCCCATTTCAAAGTACAAAAAAATTAATTGAATTAGTAAAAATTAACAAAAATAATTTTGTACTTGATGTTGCATGTGGAACTGGAGTAGTTACAAAACAAATCCAAAAAAAAATTAGTAAATTAGGATATGTGGTAGGAATTGATACATCAACAACTGCGATTAAAATTGCAAAGAAATGGAATGAAAAAAATAAAAATTTAGATTTTGTAAATACTGACGCAGAAAATTTTACTTTTTCAAAAAAATTTGATATAATAACTTGTCAATATGCATTGTTTTTTTTTCCTAATGCACAAAAAGCATTAAAAAATATGAAAAATAGCCTCAAAAAATCTGGAACAATAGGAATATCTGTTCATGGTAGTAAAGATAATGTTCCATTTTTTAGTAGTATTTTAGATTCTGCTGTAAAATATATACCAGATTATGTTCCACCTGGAACACCAAATTTAGATAGATTTGGTACTAAATCTGCATTAAAAACAGAAATTAGAAAAGCAGGATTCTCAAATGTTGTTGTAAAAGAATTTATTTTTAATTACAATCCAGGAAAATTTGAAGATTATTGGAAAAATTATATCAAATATATTGCAACACCCCTAAAAGAAAAACTAAATGCATTAGAGTATTCAAAACGTAAAGAGTTCAAAAATTTAGTTAAAGAAAAAACTCTACAATATACAAAAAAGAATGGTGAAATTGTATTTCCATGGCAAGTTTTAATTTTAACTGCTAAAAATAATTAAAATTTTTTAATTTTCTTTTTTTCTAACTCATTCATTAAATGTACCAATTTCTTATTATGAAAATTTACTCAACTATCAATAACCGATCATAAGGATGAGAAAAGTAGGAGTCATTTTAGTCCCTTTACCTCTTCGCATTTGTTCCCGTTTCATCTTAATTAGAATTAATAAACACAGTTGAGTTTGATGTGGTAATCATTTCCACTGCTTTAATAGACATATTTTCTTTTTTAGAAATTTCTAGTATTTCATCAGAATGCTCATCACTCAAATGTTTTAGAAATTCTTTTTCTTCGATATTATTTCGTTTAAAATCACAAGATGAGAAAATACAATTAACATTCAATAATTCTAGTAAATAAATCAAGTAAAAAAATCCAATAGGTAGATAGAGTTTAGTTAATAATAACTTCAAAATATTAATTATTTACAGGGATTAAAGTGGGTAAAAAAGATAAAAAAGAAGAAGAAAAGCCAAAAAAGAATAATCTTAAAGCTTTTCTTAAAAAAAGAGCACCGCTTTATCTAGCAGGAATTGCATTAATTGCAATTAGTGCAAATGGGATATTAACAGAAA
>CAJQSS010000045.1 GCA_905616385.1 uncultured Candidatus Nitrosopumilus sp.
TGGTGCAACATGTCCTACCATGAATCCCCGTGTACCTCCAGAAAATCTACCATCTGTTACCATTGCAACTTTTTTTCCTAATCCTTGACCAACTAATGCAGCAGTAGTTGCTAACATTTCCCTCATTCCAGGTCCTCCTTTTGGCCCTTCATATCTAATTACAACTACATCTCCCTCATCAATTTCACCTTTTGATACTGCATCAAATGCATATTCTTCTCTATCGTAAACTTTTGCACTTCCAGTAAATTTTGTCATATCTACACCAGCTGTTTTAATTACAGCTCCTTCTGGTGCTAGACTTCCTTTTAGAATAACTGCAGTGCCAACTTCATGTAGGGGATTTTCAATTGATCTAACAATATGTTGTTCTGTATCTGGTAATTTTATTGAGTTGAGATTTTCTTTTATTGTTTTCCCAGTAACTGTCATACAATTTTTATTGAGCAATCCTTTTTCAAGTAATTTTTTTAATACAAATGGAATACCTCCAATTTTATCTAAAGAATTCATTACATAATTCCCTCCTGGCTTCATGTCTGCTAAATGGGGGGTTCTTTTTCGTATTCTTTCAAAGTCATCATATGTTAAATCAATATTTACTTCATTTGCAAGTGCAAGTAAATGTAGTATGCCGTTAGTTGAACCTCCAACAGAGTTTAACATCATAATTGCATTTTCAAATGCTTCAAAAGTTAAGATTTCTTTAGGTCTGATATTCATTTCTAAAAGTTTAGCACATGCAATACCTGAATCATATACCATTTTATTTCGTCTTTCATCTTCTGCTGGTGGACTTGCACTTCCAGGTAATGCTAAACCTATTGCTTCTGAAATTGAAGCCATTGTATTTGCAGTAAACATTCCTCCACATGATCCTGCACTTGGACATGCTACATTTTCAATATTTTTTAAATCCTCTAGTGATAATTTTCCTGCATCATAAGCACCTACTGCTTCATAAACATCTACAACTGTGAGTTCTTTCCCATCCAACATTCCGGGCATAATTGTTCCACCGTAAACAAATACTGATGGAATGTTTAATCTTGCCATTGCCATCATTGTTCCAGGTAAGCTTTTATCACATCCTGCAATTCCCACCAATGCATCGTATTGATGTGCTCTAACCATTAATTCAATTGAATCTGCAATTACTTCTCTAGATACTAAAGATGATTTCATACCTTCGTGCCCCATTGCGATTCCATCACTAACTGCAATCGTTGAAAATTCTCTAGGAGTTGCACCTCCATCTGTTACTCCTTTTTTAGCTTCTAAAGCTAATTGTGGTAGATGGATGTTACACGGTGTTGCCTCATTACCTGTATGACAAACTCCTATGAATTGTTTAGATAAATCATTATCATTTAACCCCATAGCCTTGTACATGGCTCTATGGGGAGCTCTAGCAGTACCTTCTACAACATTTCTACTAGATATTTCCATAATAGTTAATTTTCAAATTAGTACCATTTAGACTTTATTCAATACGTCATAGTTTTGTTTTAAAGATGGTTTTGTTGTAGAACTACCTCCCATAGTGTTTGAACTTCCTGATAATCATGAGGGTTAGAAGTATTGGTTAGATCATATTCGTAATTATTAATGCAAATTAAATAAAAAAACAAGCCTAAAACCAAAATACTCTAAGTGCTCTATTTACTTATAGTATTTGTGATTTTTAGAAGTGTTTTGTATCCAATCAATTGTGATTGTATTGCAAAAAATTGAGGAAACATGACAATTTTTTGTATTTCTCTATTGATTCCGAGCATGAATTGAATATTACAAACTACGATCTAATGTAGATCGTTAATTTTGTTTGATTCTTTACATATTTCATATCGATCAGAAATGTTTGAAAACAATTCAAAAAAAAAATTCGACTCTTACAAGAAATCTGTAAAGAGTACTAATCCAAGTGCTACTATTGTAACCATAGTTCCAGCCATTATTCCAAAGATTTTCTTTCCACTCAATGGTTTTGTGTATTCTTTTTGCATAATCTAACTTGACAAAGTAGTGTTATAACAAAAACTCATCATGGTGTTTTTTGCTTTTTTACTTGATATGTTCATGTTTTAAGCGTGGGTTTGGGGTATAATATTCCCCATTATTCTTCATCATCACAAGTTGGAAATTGAATAGTTTAGAATTTAATCTTTAAAATTTTCATAAGTGGTTCTATCATAACCCTTAAGTTGAAATAAAATTTAGCTATTTTATGTTGTTTACAATTCACAAATTGAAATGTGATAATGGTCATGCTACAAATGCTGTTGTATTGGAGGGATACACTCTTGAAGAAACATTAAAAAAATTCACGCTTAGAAGTACGTGTAAAAGTTGCTGTTTGCCTTTACACAAATCTTGAATCTTTTTTAAAATAATTCATACCTAAAAATACAGAACGTCAAAAGATAGATAATTTTAATTTGAAATTTCTGTGGCGTGCTAAAGTCCAACCAATTATCTATCTGAGGTTCTCACGACATAATATTTGATAAATAATAAAAATTGTTTGTACGTTAAAATTAACATTTGTTTATTTTTTTCTTAATATTTTAATGATAATTAAGAAATTAATTCATTATAGTTATTTTCAATAATACCTTCATGAAATGAGTGGCTAATGATATAATTTACAGTGATATTCTTAATTTAGAAAAAGATATTCTACATATTGAAGAAACATTAGTTGAATTTCTTAACTTGAAATATGAAGAAGGAATTAAAAAATCACTTCATCAATTAGAATCAAATTTAAGATATTTGAGCATACTTGCTAATGGTGCGCCTATAAATAAAAATGCGGATAGAAAAATTATGGATTTTTTAAGAACCCATTATGATTATTTACAAAAATTATCTGTACCTGCATGATTTAAGCTACTATTTTCAAATACTCCCATTCAGTTTAAATTGAAAATATATAGTGAAAAAATATGGAAGAAAAATCAAAAATTGAACAAAAAGCTCTTCAATGTCCTGTTTGTGCAAGTAACAAAGCAATGATTGCAGGTGAAAATGTAAAGTTGAGTGGAAAATTTGAGGATAAGGAATTTTTAACAACTGAATTAACAGTTCTACGTTGTATCAAATGTGGATATTACATGTTCTTTGATAAAATGGCACAATTTACAACAAAAAATTAATCTTAGAATTCTATTTAATTAATTCTTGATTTCTTAATTGTGTTAGGTAATCTTCAATTTGTTCATTTGTTTCTCCACCAAATGTAATTAGAATTTTATCATCTTCCATTATTTCATAATCTCTAATATCTGATACTAGTTTTTCATTAATAAAATATTTTAAGGAATATTCTTCATTTGTACAGAATTGTTTTCCATCTGGGAATACATAACATTGATCATCAAGTCCTATGGATAATGAATTAAAGAGATATTCTAATTCAACACCTGTCGCATGTTTGTGAATTGTTGAACCATCTCGGGATTCAAAATGTATCCAAGGCGATTTAATTTGATAAGCTGGTGCTGAGAAATCAAATTCATCACCAAATATTTTCACTAAAATTCCTGCATGAGCATGTTCACTTCCTAATGCGCCTGCATTTTCAGGACCGCCTGGAGCTTCAACTGTCATTGTTAAAAACAAATATCCTGCATACCCTACAATTACTGCAATTACGGATAATACGCCTATTGCAATTAGAGTTTGTTTTCTTTTCTCAGCTGAGTGTTTTGTGGCATAACTGTCACGTTTAATTTCACGCTCCTTTCTATCTTTTCGACCCATGAATGTTCAAACTCTGAAATTACCCCTATTAAAGATATAATACAAACAATAAATAAAATTGAAAAATATGCTTTGATATGACTTGTATTTTTTGTGATATTTTAGATGGAAAGCGTGAAGGTCATTTCATATATGAGGACAAAGATCATGTTGCCCTTTTGGATAAATATCCAATTGATGATGGGCATACTTTGGTAATTCCAAGAATACATCATGAAAAAATTACGGATATGGATTCGGATAATGTTGGAAAAATCTTTTCACTAGTACCTAAAATTGCAAAAGCCGTATTGATAGGATCAGGTGCAGATGCATTTAGTTTAGCACAAAATAATGGTAAAGCAGCAAAACAAATTATTCCTCACGTGCACATTCACATTATTCCTAGATATAATAATAAAGGAACAGTATGGACAAAACGTCAAATTCCTAGTGATGATATGTTATCTGAATTAGCAGCAAAAATTAAGTCTGCTATGATTTAGTGTGACCTGGATTATATCTCAAAATTGCACCCACTTTTCCAAGACTTGAAAGCATGTTTCCGTGTTCTGCGCTACCAGAAATAACTTCTAACTGTGATCCTGTTTTTGCAGCAATAATTTGTAAATAATCTACAATATCTTGTTCATTAACTTCCATATCCATGGCTTTACATTCTGGACAAGGATTGTTTTTGTATTCTGTTTTTTTTGGAATTACAAGTGGCCTTTCTACAATGTCCTCTTGAATGTGATTACAGCGTCTACATGTAGCTTCTACTCTGTGTAAATTTGTATTATCTGTAATGAGTACTGTTTTAACTACATTATTTTTTAAATATTCAATTACTTCTTGTAATCCGTATGATCCCTTACCTGTATTTGTATTAATTTCTCTAAATAAATCCTCAATCATTTTTTTCTCTTCAACTAATCTGAAACTTCCTAAGATATCTGATGATTTTGCAAATGCTTCTCGGATACCCTCAGAACCTGCATAACCTGCATCAATTGTATTGATAATGTTATTTTGTAATCTATATTCTAAATAATTTCCATTAATGAAATCTTCTTTGGTTGGACCTGGACCTGATATTATTAGTCCTTTTACCGGATAAATATCAATAAAATATTCTCTAGTAGTTTGAGCTACTCTGTTGTAAAAATAACTTAATTCCATCTCTCTTAATTTTTGGAATCTTTTTGCAGATTGCCCACCTTGCCTATGTTTTCCTGCAACTCCTGAACCTGTTTGCGATAAAACTTCAATTTTATCCCCATGAAGTAAACCCCACCCTGCATCTTTTGCATCTATTGCTAAAAATCCAATTAAATTGTCATCTTTTAGCATATCTTTTAGAATATCTACATGAAAATGATCATCACATCGATATAGATACTGATTCAAATCTTTTGGAGGTTCAATTTCCCATGCAGTAACAACTTCACTTCCTAAAGGACCTCCCTCTTCTTGCGGTAGTGCTCCACAAAAAATAACTAGTCCTTTTTCTGGTGTTTTTTTGTACATTTTTAATTTTTGAATAACTTTACCTAGAGAATCAACAACATGGGATCTTGTCAAATCTGATTTTATGTTATCTGCTGTTCCTTGTTCTTGTTGAAGTGAACCAATAATCTCATGAAGTTGTTTTCCCTTTGGTATGTATACAGTAATTAATTCTGTACCTCTACCTGCTTTTTTAGATAATTCTTCTAATGTTTTTCTGATTTTATAGAGTTTAACTGAATCTTGTTTTTCTATATTGATTTTAACCATTCACTGATTGTCTTTATCATCGGATATTAATCCATATTGATTCAATTTTTAGTGTACATATTAGAATTCATCAAAAGTTTTTAAAAATACTTCCAATGGTTGATTTCCTCGAATCTTAATAATTTTTTCATCATTGAATACTAAAAAAGATGGAGTTGCATCAATCCCAATTTCTTTTCCAAATGCATAAAGTGAATTAATTTTATTTTCATATTTGTGATCATCTAAACATTTGTTAAATTTTTCTATATCTAGATCTACTATTTCTGCAAATTTAGTTAGCGATTCTCTTGTAATCCAACCTGTTCTTTCTCCTCCCCAATTTTTGTAAAGTTCATCATGATATTGCCAATATTTCTCTTGATCTTGTGCACAATAAGATGCCTCAGCAGCTAATTTTGAATCAGGACCATTTAATGGAAAATCTTTAAAAATAAATTTCACTTTTCCAGTTTTAATGAAATCCTCATTGATTATGTCTAATGTATTTTGATGGAATTTGTAGCAAAATGTACATTGATAATCTCCCCATTCTAAGATTGTAATTGGCGCATTGATGTTGCCCATAACGGGTGATCCATTTTCAACTAATTTTGAAAATGTTAATTTTTTTGAATCATTTGAATTAACTCCATATTCGCTAAGAACCCCACCTACCAATACTCCGATCAAAATTGGTATTGCTAAATAATATAATTTCATAATCTTTGTTTTCTTTTAATTCTAAATATCTTCGTTAATTTTTAATCCTAAAATTTTAACTTCTGGTTTGTAGATTATTTTGGCCTATCATATACCGATCAAAATAACAATTTAGGATTAATTTTTAAAATGAGTTATCAAAGAACATAAATACATTCAACAAAATGTAAATCTGATGTCTAAAGTTCAACAACTTAGTGTATCAAAAACAAGTGTATCAAAAATTGCAATTTTGGCATTAGCTATTGTATTTGCAGCAGGATTATTTGTTGTAGGTTTTGATCAAGGTCATATCTTTAGTATAGTGTATGGTGAACAAGCATTTGTTGATCTTTCCATCCATGAACTTACTCATGATATGAGACATGCAGCCGGATTTCCGTGTCACTGAGATTTAATTTTCTAATTTTAAAGTTTTAAAATTAAAGTATTCTATTAATTGGTCTAATTTGGTAATATTTTATGAAAAGTACTCTCTTTATTGTAATTGTTATAATTTCAGGTGCACTTGCAGGAGCAATTCATGGTACTGTTAATTTTGCAATAGTTGAACCATACCTTGATCAGGCAATTGGTATTGAAAATCAGAATCTTTTTGCTTCTGGTGAGGAAGATGACAATCCACAATTTTGGGCAGAACATGAAGAGTATAGAGTTTGGCAAAAAAGTGGACAAGTTTTAGCTGGAATGATTCTGGGGATTGCTATGGGTTCATTATTTGGAATTGTATATGCATTATCAAGAAATTCTTTACCTGGTAAAAATGATGTAAGCAAAGCAGTAATTCTTGCAGGAATCATGTGGATCACTATTTACTTAATTCCATTTTTGAAATATCCTGCAAACCCTCCAACTGTGGGCGATGCTGAAACTGTTGCGCTTAGAGCAATTTTATACATTTCATTTATTTTAATTTCAGGATTTGGGGCACTTGCATTTTACAAACTATCTCAGAAATTACAAAGTAATAAAAAATATCTAGGATTACTTGGCTATGCTATTTTTATTATCATTGTATTTTTTGTAATGCCAGAAAATCCTGATGAACTTACAGCTCCCATGAATTTAGTTAATGAATTTAGATTCATGTCTGTTCTTGGTGTCACTTCTTTTTGGATATCCATTGGATTTATTCTGGGATTATTTTGGAAAAAATTTGAGAAATAACAATATTTTCATTACATATTCTTATTCTGTAGAATGAGAATGGATGTAATCTGTTTAAATAGATAAGATATTTTATAAAATTATGTCAAGACGTCTTACATTACCCCAATTAAAAAAATATGATATTGGCCAAAAAGTAATTGAGGCATTAGCTGATTCTGAATCTCGTGCAATTTTATTTTCCATTGTTAAAAAAGGAAACACTGCTGCAGAACTGTCAGTTAAACTCAAAATTCCACTAAGCTCAGTTTACAAAAAATTATCTGATCTTGAAGAACTCACACTCATCAAGGTTGAAGAATGGCTGATTTCTGATAAAGGACGAAAATACAAGGTATATCGAAGTAGGATAAAACAGGCTGAAATTTCTATAAAAAAGCCAGAGCCAGTTTTAATATTGGTATCAAATTAGATATTACATGTCAAAACGTGATATAATTCAATTATCTGAGTTTGATATTACTCAAAAAATTATTGAGTCATTAAGTAATGTGTGTACTCGCTCTGTTTTATTTTCAGTCAAAAATGAATCTAAAGATGTCACACAAATTGCAAATGAATTAAAAATATCCCTTTCAACTGTTTACAAAACACTATCTACATTAGAAGATCTTGCATTAGCTGAAATTGACAGATATGTGATTTCTCTAGAAGGTAAAAAAATTAAACTTTACCGTAGTAGGATTGGAAAAGTTGAGATTACTTTAGATGATCTTGAGCCCACACTAATATTACATCCTAATGACTACAATTCTAAAATCTCTAATTAACTAGAACTTGTTCTTATTCTATAGACTTAGAATAAGGTGGTAAAATTAACTCTGAATTTAAATAATCTTAGCTAAAACTAATTTTTGAATTAGAATGAACCAAAACATAATTCTCGCATTAGTTGCTGTATTTGCAATCGTTGGTGTTTCTACACTGGCTGTTGCTTCTACAATGATTAGTGCTCCGACAACAAATGAGATTGAATATGTTACTGTTGATGCAAATGCAATTGACGTTGATTCCTTAACTATTGGATTTATTCCAGTTGAAAAAGCTGATGAATTAACTCCAAAAGCAGAAGTTTTAGAAAAATTCCTAGAGTCTGAACTTGGAATTGATGTTGAGATAGTTGTCCCAACAAACTATGAAGCCATCATTGAAGGAATGAGATTTGGTCATATCGATGCTGCCTTTATGGATACTGGACCTGCATGGATTACCCATCAAAGAACAGGTGCAGAAGCTGTATTGGCAGAATTAGTCAAGGGTAAGGTAAACTATCAAGCAACAGTTTGGACGTTAGCAGAAAATGATTCAATTAACACATTAGAAGATACTGTTGGCAAACGTGTTGCATTTACTAGCATAACTGGTTCTTCTGGTTTTGTAAGACCTATGGGAACTCTAGTAACTGAGGGACATATCGCTATTGAAGGAGATGACATAGTTGCTTTAGAGCAAGCACTTGCAAATAACTTTGAAAGTTATACCTTTGCAGGTGGCTACAAAGCAGCATTGAATTTACTGTTAAATGGAGATGTTGATGTTGCATTTGGTTCAGATATTGCACCACAAAAATATCTTGACTTGGAGGACCAAGTAAAATTACGTCCAGTTGTAACAATTGGACCAGTACCATCACATGTCTTTATGGTAAGTTCTAGTATGTCAGAATCTACTAAGGACAATTTAGTTGATGCATTAATTGAACTCAATTATGATGAGCACAACTCAATTTTAACTAATCTGTATGGTGCTGAGGCACTAGTTCCAACAACAACCACTATGCATATTGGTGAATTTGGAACTTTTATTGATGTGTTGACTGGTCTTGATCAAAAAATCTTAGACAAACATGATAAGAGCAAATAAAATACAGCACTTTTGAAATGAAACAAATTCCAATGGCTAAGAATTCTTCTTTTTCCTTAATTTCAACTAATAAAATAATTCAAATGAATGACGTATGGACATCATATGATTCCAAAAATTTTGCTCTAAGTGGTGTTAATTTATCCATTGATAGAGGTACAAACTATGCAATTGTTGGTCAATCAGGTTCAGGAAAATCAACATTACTAAAATTGATGAACGGCATGATGACTCCTAGTAAGGGCACAATCAAAATGGACTATCAAACTCCAAATATGAATAATAAAACATTCAAAAAAATGATGCACACAATAGGATACATTCCTCAAAGTTTAGGTCTTGTAAAAAATATCAGCGTACTTGATAATATTTTGATTGGTGCACTACCTAGACTCACCACAATGCAATCAATACTAAAACAATTTCCTGAACATGAGATTCAAGAAGCTAAAAGAATTATAAAATTAGTTGGTCTATCTGGAAAGGAATCTCGTAAAGCATACATGATTAGTGGTGGGGAAAAAAGACGCGTTGCAATAGCCAGAGCACTGATGCAAAAACCTACAATACTCTTAGCTGATGAAATAGTTTCAGAATTAGACCATGTAACAGCAAGAGAAATTATGGATTTAATTTTAGATGCCCAAAAAAAAATGAATCTAACTGCAATTATGGTACATCATGACATGGCACTTGCATTGGAATATGCAAATCGTGTAGCAGTAATGAAGGAGGGAAAAAAGATTTTAGAAATTGGTGTTGAAGGTGATTCTATAGTTGACTTTCAAGCAGGTGACATGAGTATTGAAGAAATAATGGAGATGTATAACACTGACGCCAAAGAATAATACCGTCATTGGGATTATTGTGGGTTTAGTTATAGTTGCATCATACAATGTCGATGCAAATCCTGTTGATTTTGCAGAGGGGATACCCAATTTGGGAATTATTATTTCTGAAATATTTGTTTTAGAATCAATAATTGAGGATCTAAAATATATTCCAACTGCATTATGGGCAATGTTTGAAACGCTTCAAATGGCATTTATTGGAACTGTGATTGGTGTGGCAATTGGCCTACCTCTAAGTATGCTGGCTGCACGAAATTTGAATAGCAAGTTTGTTTACGCTCCAACTAGGGCACTATTGGCTGTAATTCGTACATTTCCGTCTATTTTATGGGCGTTATTGTTTGTAATTATGGTTGGATTAGGACCGTATGCTGGTGTTTTAGCAATTGTAATGTATACCATAGGCTTTGTTACAAAACTACAATACGAATCAATTGAAACTATTGATTCAGACCCTATGGATGCTGTAAGTTCTATTGGTGTTAGTAAATTCCAGTTAATTCGTTATGTAGTACTTCCTGAATCTGCATCTCATTTGTTAGGTCAGATACTTTACATGTTTGATTACAATGTACGTCAAACCAGTATTCTTGGAATTGTTGGTGCAGGTGGTATTGGATTTTTCATAATTAATTATATTAAATTCTTTGAGTATGGTAAGGCTGCAATATTTATGCTAATTGTTTTGATTACTGTTTTAGCAATTGATTGGATTAGTGTAAAAGTTCGAGACAAGTATATCATTAAATCCCAACATGGAATGGAAGTTAAATCAAAATAATTTAATTTTTCTTTTCAGAATCTAATGGAATTTGATTACAACTGCCACAACCATTCTTTCTTGTACCAAACCAAATCAGTGCAGATGGTAACAATAGATACAGTAGCATTGCATTTTCAAAACCTAACAGTTCTTTATTTTCTAAAGCAATTCCTGCAGCTATTACTGCAGCCGATGAAACTAATCCCACTGCCGAAATTTTATTGATTTTATCTTTTAGTCCCATTTTGATATCCTTTCTATGTGGTAATTTTATCTAGTTGATTTTTTTCTGTTGCAATCTTTATTTCTCTTGCAATTCTTTTACCCATACTCATATTTTCATTAAATAATAATGAGTAGTAGGGGGAGCCATCCATGTAGATGTTGGTTCCTGCAACAATTCTTGCTGAAAATTCAAATGATGTGAATTTTGCATTTTCATCATAAACCCCTTCTATACAAAATGGTCCATTCATACCTGGAGCAACAACTCTTTTTGCTGCTTCAACAAAATTTTCACCCATTGTGTATACTTCATCTAATAATGATTCTCTCAAAACTAGTGGACTGTTTCCAATTACATTAAAGGATGGAACTTTTTTTGATTTTAATTGTTGTTCTGCTGGAATTCTTCCAAGACCTTCAATATCTGACTCGTGTCTTTGATCAACTCCAAAGAATTCTAATTCATTTGTTAATGGTGAGTAAAAGAATTGTAAATATGCCAAAACACCTGCGGCATATTCTTGAATGTATAACGTTTCATCCTTTGAAAGTACCCCTTCTGAAATTAGTTGATTTCTTTTTGTATTGTACTCTTCTTCACTGGCTGCCATGAAATACCCCTTACCTCCAGCTGCCCCTTGTCTTTTTACAATTACCAATTTTTCAATATCTTTTGGGTCTGTAACTGGTTTTGGCATTGGAAGGTTTGCTTCTCTCATGAGTTTTTCTTTCATCACTCTATCTGATTCCCATCTGAGAATCCATTTGTTTCCAAACACGGGAGTTTTAATTGATTCAATTTCTTCAGAACTCATTTGTGCAATTAGTGTTCCATGAGGAATCAAAACTGCATTATTTTCTTCAAGAGTTTTTTGACATTTTGCATCAAGAACTTCCTTGAATGAATCCACCATAATTAATTCATCAATAAATGGAAATCTACGATATAATTTTTCACGTTTTTTTTCACAAACTAGGATTGTTTTAAGACCTTCATCTTTTGCACCTTTTAAAACCTGTAAGGCGCAGTGAGAACCCAGAGTTGCAATGGCTGTCATTTTCTTACTCTAAGTATAATTTTGTACTTTATGAACTATACTTGCTATTGTATCTCACATTTTTAGGTGTAAAAATAGAATATATTTTTCATGAATTTTCATTATTTTCTAGCCTCATTATTTCTGTTCTTTAGAAATTTTTTCATAAAGTTCAACAGATTTGTCCACACAGTAATCATAAGAATAAGAATACATCTTTGCTGCATTTTCTAAATCCCCAATTTCCTCATACATTTGCCCTGCAGTTTTGTACGCATCCAGTTTCATTTCTTGGTAAATTTCTGTTTTTTTGTCTACATTATCCCATACTTCTTTAACATTTTCTCGAATTTGATGTACATGTTCTGGTATATCATCTGAATGAAACACCTTGTCTTTGTTTTGGATATTACTGGGAAAAGATCCGGTTAAATCCACATTAGATAGTGCTTTTTTAGGCGCCTAATTATCTCAGGCACGTATTTCAGTAGCACCTAATTTTGCCTAATAGGCACCTAATAGCCGCCTAATAGGCAACTGACATCTCAATTAGGCATTTTCAAAGAAAATAGGCTGCCTAATAGCTCAAATAGGCATTTTTGAGGAAAATAGGACTATGGATGATACTAACATGAGTTTGATGAATTAATATTGAAAATTAGTTAATTGAAAATTTCGAGTCCTGAAAAGATATGACGTATCGACGTTCTTTATCTCACCAAGACTATCTAATTGTAGATCGCACTCCTATATTTAGATCGCTATTCTATCAAATTAGCCATTTTTAGCGTCTGATGCCCCATGTGCAGATGTGACATAATGAAAAACTTCATCAATTAACTCCACACTTAATTCTGATTTGATATCCTCAGGAATCACTTTTAGAACAAAATCATACATTGTTGTATTTTTAGGTAGTTCGTCTCTTTCTTGTAATAAAGAAAAAACAGCAATACCGTTTGAAATGATGGATATTATTTTTTCTTTATTGTTTAAGGGCATGATTGTAATGAAATGCCCCTGCTAATTAATCTAAAACTATCAAAAAATTAATTTGTTTAACTAATTCTCTTACTACATCTAATTTACAGAATAACCCATTCCTCATTAACTAAAATTCAATATTACTCTTGTAGCCTATGTTTATTCCATGCACTCTTTGCAAAAAAATCATGCCTTTTGATGAACGAAGAATCAGGAATCAACATTCCTATCATAGGTCATGTGTGTGGCACGTTGCTCACTTGATACGATTGGAGACTTTCTTTTGATTATTCATTGTACTCTTTGTAAAAAAGAAATTCGGCTAGATCCAAGAATTAGAAATCAGCATTGGTATCATAAGAAATGTGTTATGAAAGTGGATTTAATTATCTAGATTTTAACAAACTAAAGTGTATTATCAATTTTTTGATACAACAATTCTTCTTCTTTGTTTTTGCCATAATCCATACGCTTAAGTCCATACAATTTGTCAATTATTCACTTGGCTAGTTTTAAAAAAATCACCGTTGATCAAATGAATCAAACACAAAAAAAGATTCGTGATAATATTTTAAGCATGTTGGATTTCCTTGACAGATGTGTAGGACAACCTGCTAAACCAAATCAAGAAATGTCAGAAATTCACCTAAATGAAATGTATTCAATATTTGCTAATGCCATAGAAGAATATGGAAAATTAGTCTATATGAAATCAATAATTCAGGATTCAGATAATAATTATGAAGTTAATTATCGACACAAGTTTCGTGATCATACAACAAAATATCATCTTGCCCTAACAGAATTACCTAAATCCATTGGAGATGTATTTGAAGATGGATTTACTAAAATGCCAATGAATGTTCTAAATGTCGATTTGGATGATAAAGGCGACCCCACATGGATTGAATTTGATATAGATATCGATACATTAAGAAAATGTGTATTTGATTTTAGAAATCAGCTAGTTTAGCTAAGAAAAATCACCTACAAAAATTAATTATACGAGAAAATATGCAATAATTATAAATTATGATAGAAACTGAATTAGGAAAATTACGTAGATCTCATTATTCTGATGAATTAAACGCATCAATGGATGGTACTCAAGTCACTGTAATGGGTTGGGTCTTAACTGTAAGAGGTCATGGAAATATCAGTTTTGCAACTGTTCGAGATAAAAATGGTGATCTATCTATTGTTGCAAAAAAAGGGGATTGTCCTGATGAAATACGTGAAAAAATTTCTTCGCTAAAAGCACATTCATCTATTGGTATTATTGGAATCATAAAGGCATCTGAAAAAGCACCAAGTGGCTTTGAAATTATTCCAACTGAGCTACGTGTATTTTCAGAAGTCACAAAAATCCCTCCATTTGAGCCAACTGCAAAAACTGTCAAAAATATTGATACTCGTTTAGAAGTAAGACCAATTGATTTAAGACGTAATGTATTACAACATGTTTTCAAAACTAGAAGTTTAGTTTTAAAAACAATTAGAGATTACTTTATTGATCAAAATTTTATTGAAATTAATACTCCAAAAATGATTGCAACAGCTACTGAAGGTGGAGCTGCATTGTTTCCAATATTTTACTATAACAAAGAAGCATTTTTAGCTCAAAGCCCCCAATTGTACAAAGAACAATTGACCATGAGTTTTGAAAAAGTTTTTGAAATTGCACCGATTTTTAGAGCAGAACCATCTAGGACTAATAGACATTTAGCTGAAGCAATATCCATAGACTTGGAAGAAGCTTTTGTGGATTACAATGATGTGATGAGCAGAATAGAAGAAATTATCAAAGTTTCAATTAATGCAGTTAATGATTATATCAAAAAAAATCCTGATTCAGAATTTACTCTAATTGCAGTACCTGAAAGTATTCCAAGATACACATATGATGATCTTGTAGATAGAATGCAAAAAGCAGGGGCAAAAACAGAATGGGGCGATGACTTGTATCCATCAAATCTTAAAAAAATTGGTTTAGATGGATTTTACTTTATTACTGATTGGCCTTTAGGACCAAAACCATTTTACGTAAAAGATAGTAAATCTAATCCAAAAATTTCTGAGTCCTTTGATTTAATGTTTGGAGATTTAGAATTGTCTTCAGGCAGTACAAGAATTGAAAAACGTGATGAGTTAGCTCAACGAATGAGCAACAAAGGTATGAAAACAGACTCCTTTGAGTACCATCTTAATGCATTTGATTACGGTGTCCCCCCACACGCAGGTTGTGGTATTGGTCTTGAGAGATTAATTATGGCTTTAACTGGAACTGAAAATATTCGTGATACTACATTTTATCCAAGAGATGTTGATAGACTAACCCCATAATCTCTGCATTGAACGATATACCGCCAAGAAACAAGATATCCATAGGAATTATGGTTCAGATAATCCAAAAACAAGATCAACGTACAGGTAAATTAACTGAAGGTAAAGTAAAGAGAATTCTCACTTCAAGTCAAGTTCACCCACATGGAATCAAAGTTGAATTGGATACTGGAAAGATTGGTAGAGTTCAACAATTGTCATGAAGCAAAACAATTTCCTAAATATCCTAAAGAATTAGACAATAACATGCCAAATTCAGGGAATTTTCACATGTCAAAATCTAATTCTCCCAAGATATTTTGTGCATGGTGTCAGAAATGGAAAACGGGTCATATAGTTTTAAAATTTACAAAAGGTGCAAATTGGAAAATTCACAAACATTCCAAAGGTGATAAAGCTTGCAAAGGTTCAGATAAAGTTGTCATGAAACCAAATCCTCCTGTACCATCTGAAAAATAATCTTGAAAATCATATTTTATCTAAAATTTGACTTGTATTGGTAAGTTTTAACTTGGTCTTTTATGCTCATCTCCAAACAAAATGTAAATTTAATGTTCTTCTATTTGAGAGGGTCTAAATCTAACAGTTCTTGAAGTTCTTTTTCTAATCTTACATGATCTCTTTCATTTTCTTTTATCAATGAAGTGATGATGAATATCCTATTGCTTTTTTCTTCTTCTGATATTTTTTCCATTTTTCCAATATCTGATAATTCTTCAAGTTCTTTTTCTAATCTTGTGAGATCTGTTTTATTATCTCTAATCAAATTCTTGATAAAATCTATTCTCATTTTTCTTTCTTCTTCTGATATTTTTTCCATTTAAAATTAAATGCATTTAAATCCATTTAAATCGATCTAAGGATTATGACAAAAACAATTAGTTGTAATTTTACAGGCAAAGATTGTAGTTGGTCAGCAGAATCAACAAGAAATGATGATGAGGAATTAATGTCAATGGTTAAAGAACACGTTTTAGCAGAACACAAAGAAATTGAATTGAATTCTGAAAACATTGCAAATATCAAATCACTAATCAAAGTAACTAAGAGATTTTGGTGGTGGGGATAAACCTAATTGGAATCCTAATTGAATAAATTTTTATGATAAATTTTGATCTACTAATCAATTTTTTCATTGTTTTTTTATTTTATCAAAATTTAGAAATAGAAATCAAGCCAAGATTACAAAGGAACATGAAAAGAAAGGGGATTTGAACCGAACTGGAATTCATGTTAATCTAGGCATAAATTTTGTATAAACCAAAATTACTGTTAAGATCAATTTTTTCATTGTTTTTTTATTTTATGAAAATTTAGTGAAACATAGTATTGCCATGGGTGATGCTGGGCTGCGATAATTCAAACTAACGCATCTTTTGGGATTATCGCTCTACCTTGTGGCTAATCTTTGGGATTCCCACGTCTATTTTGTCTGAATTAATTGCGTCTTTACAAGTCATTGATTGTACTAAACACATCTAGATCTTAAGCATTTTTGAAATGCATTACATCGATTCAGGTATTCTTAAGTTATTGAACCGTGATGAAAGTTATTGAAATCTGTATTCATCATTGCAATAGTAGCAGTTGCCATGATTGGAGTTATGGTTCCAAATGTTTTTGCTGAAACATCGATACTTTCTCCAAGTGCCACTGGTAAAATTATTACAGAAAAAACTATTACTGTGAACTTAATTTTAATTGGTGATGAGTGGTCATCACAACAATCTAAAGAAATCCGCAAAAATCTTATTTTGGAATATGAACCAATTATCATTATAGGGGATAATAAGAAAATTGGAATTCATTATAATTACAAATATAATTTTTTATCCGTATCCGAGAATGACTCTGATAAATTATTTGCATATATGACAAAAAATACCATGGCAGGAGTCAAAGGAGATGATATGATATTACATCATAATGTTTGGGTCGAAATATATCATCCAAATTGGTGGGATAATGATGATCTTTTGAGCATTCCTTACGAATCTTATGATGCATTAGATGTTGAAAAAT